>CAJUOD010000012.1 GCA_910587875.1 uncultured Oscillibacter sp.
GATACTCCTCCCCCGCCGGGGTCATGGCGATCTGCCCGGCGGAGAGCTCCGTCAGCCGCCGGGTGAAGGCCTCCGCCCCAGAGCCCGTAAAGGCCGCGTGGAGGGTCACCTCCGCCCCGTAGTCCGCGTCCCGGAGCACGCCGCCCACGGCGGCAATCTCCAGCTTCACCCGCTCCAGGAGCGGATAGGGACAGGGCACGTCCCACAGGGTCCACAGGCTCACCCAGGCGGTGCCCGCCGCCTCCAGGCCGTCCCGGGCCCCCCGGCCATAGGCCCGGGTCAGGCCTCCGGCCCCCAGCAGCACGCCGCCGAAGTACCGGGTGACCACACAGCAGACGTTGGTGACCTCCTGGCGCTGGAAGACGTTCAGCATGGGCTGGCCCGCAGTGCCCTGGGGCTCCCCGTCGTCGGAGTAGCGGACCACGCCGCCCTCCCGAATCAGGTAACACCAGCAGTGGTGCCGGGCGTCGTAGTGCCGCTTGCGGACCTCCTCCAGCCGGGCCCGGGCCTCCGCCTCGGATTCCACCTTGTAAAGGTTCGTGATGAAGCGGGAGCGCTTTTCCGTGAACTCGGTCTCTGCGTCTGTGAAGGGCACGCGGTAGCCGTCACTCATGGCCGGGCCTCCTGTTCCGAGGAGGGCGGCAGCATGTCCCGCACATCCGTGCGGCCCAGCAAATAATCGGCGTTCACCTGGAAGTGGTCCGCCAGAGCGCAGAGTGCCGGAATCCTCGGAAGTCCCTCCCCAGTCTCAATCCTGTGATAATTGCGCAAAGCAATGCCTGCCGCTCTGGCAACTGTTTCCTGTGATTCTCCCCGCTCCTTGCGAAGCTCTTTTAATCTCTTTTCAATTATCATAGAAACCTCTTGACAGCCCGCTTTGGTTTTGATAAAATTATCAATATAAAATAATCAAAGGAGGCCGCTCTAAATGTCTGATTTCCTGTTCTGGCTTCACGCCAATTACATCAAGCCCCAGGTGGACGCCGCCCTCCGGGGTCCCTACGCCTGTCCGCTGGACACGCTGCAAAACGAGCTGTGCGAGGCCCAGAGGCGGGACCTGGACAAGGCCCTGGAATTCACGGCCATCCAGGCCTTCCTCCTGGGCCTGCGCACGGGAGAGGGGTTAGCCCTCAGCTGTCAATAAACTCCGCCACCCTTCCCAGGGTCCGGGGGGTGCATACCGCCGTCACGTCGATGGTCTCCGTATACTCCACCTTCTCCACCTTGGCCTCCTTATAGAGAAGGTCCAAAAGCCCCCCCTGGTCATAGGGCAGGTGAATGGTGACCCGCCGGGAGCCCTTGTCCAGCCGCCGGGCAATCATCTCCAGCAGCTTGTCCACTCCCGCGCCGCTTTTGGCGGAGAGGGCGCAGATGTCCTCCCCGTGGGGCATGATCTCCCCCGGGGGCAGGAGGTCGGCCTTGTTGAACACGTCGATGCGGGGCAGCTCTCCCGCCCCCAGCTCCAGAATCAGGTCCTCCACCACCCGGGCCTGTCCCTGCCAGTCCTCGCTGGACACGTCGATGACGTGGAGCAGCAAATCCGCGTACTCCAGCTCCTCCAGGGTGGCCTTGAAGGCCTCCACCAGCTGGTGGGGGAGCTTGCGGATGAAGCCCACGGTGTCGCTGAGGACCACGTCTTGTGTATCGCTGACGTGGAGCAGGCGGCTGGTGGTGTCCAGGGTGTCGAAGAGCCGGTTGTTGGCCGGGATGCCCGCCCCGGTGAGCTGGTTCAGGAGGGTGGACTTCCCGGCGTTGGTGTAGCCCACCAGGGCTGCCACGGGGATCTCGTTCTTCCGCCGCTGGCGGCGCTGGGTGTTCCGCACCCGGCGCACGTCCTCCAGGTCCTCCCGGAGCTTGTCGATTTTCCGGTGGATGTGCCGCCGGTCGGTCTCCAGCTGGGTTTCGCCGGGGCCCTTGGAGCCGATGGGCCCGCTGCCGCTGGTGCCCGCCTGGCGCTCCAGGTGGGTCCACATGCCGGTGAGGCGGGGCAGCAGGTACTGGTACTGGGCCAGCTCCACCTGGAGGCGGCCCTCCCGGGTCCGGGCCCGCTGGGCAAAGATGTCCAGAATCAGGCCGCAGCGGTCCAGGACCTGGACCCCCAGCAACTCCGTCAGCACCCGGAGCTGGGAGGGGGAGAGGTCGTTGTCGAAGATGACCATAGTGGCCTCGGTGTTTTCGCAGTAGAGCTTCACCTCGGCGCACTTGCCCTCGCCGATAAAGGTCCGGGGGTCCGGGCTGTTTCGGTTCTGGAGGACGATGCCCACGGTCTCGCCCCCGGCGGTCTCCACCAGGGCGGAGAGCTCCTCCAGGGTATCGTCGTCCGCGTTCTCCTCCCGCTTGAGGACGGGGGAGTTCAAGCCCACCAGGACCACCTTGTCTCGAATCTTGTCTGTCTCTCGCATAGTACTTCCTTATTTGTTATTTGGCGGAGTACGCCTCCACGATCTCGCCGGTATAGGCCCGATGCCAGCCGCCCTTGGCCCCGTAGCTGGGGGAGATCTTCTCCTCCCCGGCGGGGAGCACGCAGGCGGGCTCCAGGTTCTGGGCGTAGAGCTTCCGGCAGACCAGGACCAGCTCCGCCTCCTCGAAGAAGGGGGCGCCGCCCGCGCCGGTTTGGACCGTCAGGCCGCACGCCTTGATTTTATCCATGTCCCGGCCGCTCTTCGTGCCGCAGAGGGACATGGCGTCCTTCCTGTCCGCGGGGAGAACGGAGACGGTGAAGTACTCCTGTTCCTCCATGAACTGATAGGTGTAGCGCTCGGGCCGCACGTAGACCGTGCAGGCCTGGAGGCCCCAGAGCCGCCCCGCCTGGCACCAGCCGATGGTCATGGTGTTGCAGCGGTCCGCCGTCCCGGCGGTGAGCAGGGCGTTCTCCACGCCCAGGGCCGGGAGGAGGTCCCGGGCGGCGGCGTTGGGGTCGATGGGATGCAGGCGCATGGCAAACAGCTCCTCTCAAAATCTCACTGTTTCCAGTATATGCTTTTGCCGGAAAAATTCAACAGCAGATTGCAAAGATTTCCTTCTGGAGGTCCTCCAGGAACTGCGCGGCGTGGCCGCCGTCCATCTGGGTGTGGTGGAATTGGAAGGAGATGGGCAGGGAGGCCCGCCAGAGCTTCGTTCGGACCTTCCCCCAGATGAGGAAGGGGTTGTTGTAGAACCCGGCGTAGATGTTCACCGCCCCGTCGATCTCCGTCTGGGGCAGGGCGGAGGCCCCGATCACCATGTAATCCCCGTTCAGGTCATAGGGCTCCCCGGTCTCCCGCACCCGGGCGGTCAGGGCCAGGTAGTCCCGCTGAAACTGGTCTAGGCTCTCGGAAACCGGGATATCGCAGGTGGCGATGCCGCCGTCTTTTAACGCCACTACGGTGTTGACGGCCAGGTTCTCGTAGCGGATCAGCCTGTCCCCCACCGGGAGGGTGTAGAACTCCTTTGTCCGGGAGGCCGCCCTGCCGATGCACCAGCAAAGAAGCATGTTGAATTTCAGCCCCCGCTTCCGGCGGAGCCGCACCAAGCGGGTGACGTCCAGGGTCTTGAACAGCGTCACCATGGGCATGGGGGCCTTCATCCAGAGCTCGAAGGCGGCGGCGCGGCTTGTCTGTTTCGGGTCCAGTTCTTCCATGGCTCCTCCTCTCCAGCTTCCAGGCGCGGAAGCGCGAAAAAGAGCGCGCCGCAGCTACGGCGCGCTCTTTTGGTTGTGACAGTGTCGGACTTATTTGTCCAGGCCGAACCTCTTGTTGAACTTCGCGACCCGGCCGCCGGTGTCCACCAGCTTCTGCTTGCCGGTGAAGAAGGGGTGACACTTAGAGCAGACTTCCACCTTGATATCCTTCTTGGTAGAACCTGTCTCAATCACATTACCGCAGGCGCATGTAATCGTAGTCTGCTGATAATTGGGATGGATTCCTTCCTTCATTGCTCTGTTCACCCCTTTCTAAAACATATTCCGCCGCGCAGCTTTCACCGCAACAGCAACTGTCAGTATAGCACGGCGGTTTTCAAATTGCAAGCCTTTTCTTCAAATTGGGGGAGTTTATTTTTTAAGTTTCTCTTGCGTCTCCCGCCGGGGCGTGGTATAATAGCTTTGCCGACAAGAACAGCATGGTCGTGCTTCCCCCGCAAAAGCGGACCCCCGGAGAGGTGTGAGCTCTCCGGGGGTCCTTTTGTTCTCAGCTGCCCTTGTGACGGCGGTCAAGCCACTTACAGATGTAGCAGCCTACAACGCTTGCGGCGACCGCCGACAAGAACTCGTACAGCATGGTCATGTTCCCACCTCCTCCCTGTTGCCAGTTTGGATAGGGCAGCATGACCATTATAACAGGATTCGACCAATCCCGCAACGCTCTACTTTTCCGCCCTCACTGCGGCGGCACTTCCGGAATGATGTCCGCCTCCATGTGGACGGCTTCCGCCTCCGCCAAGGCGCGGAGCAGAATCTGGATGGCGGAAATGATCCGCCCGCTCTGCAAACAGGCCAGGGCCTCCGTCACAGCGGAGAGAAGCTGGAGATACAAGCTCTTATACGACAAAATCATCACCTCATTCCCTAGTATAGCGAATTATTCGCTAAGAGTCAACAGAAAATACGGGGAGCTTTTAGGATAGGGCTTGAGGTGAGCGCATGAAACCCTATTCCCGTATTCGGGACTTCCGAGAAGATAAGGACATGACCCAGGCTGAGATAGCGGAGATTCTTCATTGCAGCCAGAGGGTATACAGTAACTATGAACGTGGGGATATTGATATTCCCACGGAGGTACTTCGTATTTTGGCAAGATTTCACAACACCAGCGTGGACTACCTCCTGGAGCTGACCGACGACCCCAGGCCCTATCCCCGCAAACGCTGAACGGCCCGCGAAAGCGGGCCGTTTTGTGTTTACCTCCGCCTCAGCGCCCCCGCGCCGCAGGCCAGGAGGAACAGCGCCAGGTTTGCCGCCACCACCGTGGCCCCCACGGGGGTGGACCAGGCGAAGGACACCGCCAGTCCCGCGCAGAAGCACCCCACCGACGTGACGGCGGCGCAGAGGGTCACCCCCAGGAAGCTCCGGAAGAGCCGCATAGCCGTCAGCGCCGGGAAGATCACCAGGGAGGAGATCAGCATGGCCCCCATCATCCGCATGCCCAGGACAATGGTCAGGGCCGTGAGGATGGCCAGCAGGGCGTTGTACCGCTCCACCTTCAGCCCCGTGGCCCGGGAGAAGCTCTCGTCGAAGGTGACGGCGAAAATCCGGTGGTAGAACAGGAGGAACAGCGTCAGCACGGCGGCGCACAGGACCACGGAGAGGCCCACGTCCGCCTTGGACATCGCCAGAACGGAGCCGAACATGTAGTTGTCCACGTCCGTGGTCATGCCGGAGGTCTTGGAAATCACCAGCACGCCCAGGGCCAGGGAGGAGGCGCTGACCACGGCGATGGCGGCGTCGCTGTTCCACCGGGGGCTGTCCGCCACCCGGAGGAGGAGAAAGGCCGCCGCAATGACCACGGGGATGGAGAAATACAGCGGCGTGAATCCAAGGGCCACCGCCACGGCTAAGGCCCCGAAGGACACGTGGCTCAGGCCGTCGCCGATCATGGAGTATCGTTTTAAAACCAGGGGCACCCCCAGCAGGGCGGCGCACAGGCTCACCAGCACCCCGGCGATCAGGGCCCGCTGGATGAAGGGGAAGGAGAACATATCCAACAAGCTCATTCCGCCGCCTCCTTGAATCTTCTGCCGTAGGGGGAGGCCAAATACTCCTCCGGCGTCCCCAGGAAGGTCCCGCCATGGCCGATGTGGAGCACCGTCCCCGCGTCCCGGAGGGCGGGGCGGAGATCGTGTGTCACCATGACCACGGCCATGCCCTCCTTCCTATTTAAATAGTTCAGCGTCTTGTAGAGGTCCTGGGCGGCGGCGGGGTCCAGGCCGGTGACGGGCTCGTCCAGGATCAGCAGGCGGCTGGCGGCGCACAGGGCCCGGGCCAGGAGCACCCGCTGCTGCTGGCCCCCAGAGAGATCCCGGTAGCTCTTGGCCCGGAGCTCCAGAACGCCCAGCTTCCCCATGTTCATCAGCGCCCGGGAGCGCTGGGCGGCGGTGTAGAAAAACCGCAGCCCCTTCTGATTCAGGCAGCCGGAGAGGACCACCTCCTCCACCGTGGCGGGGAAATCCCGCTGGGCCTTGGTCTGCTGGGGGAGGTAGCCCACGGCCCCCCGCTCCAGCTCCGCCGCCCGCTCAATGCTCCCCGAAAGGGGCGGCAGGAGCCCCAGAAGCCCCCGGAGCAGGGTGGACTTCCCGGACCCGTTGTCCCCCACCACACAGAGGTAGTCCCCGCCCCGAACCCGGAGATTCAGGCCGCTTAAGACGCTGTGCCCCTCGTAGCCCAGGGACAGGTCCCGGCAGACGATCAAATCGGTGTGCTCCATCACGCGCCTCCCAGCTGGTACTTGTCAATTGCTGCCATTTTACAGCGGGGGCCGGGGGAAGTCAAGGGGCAGCTCCATCTCGTCGTTCATCCTCACAAAGCCGTATTTCTCATACAGGGGGCGGCCCATGGCGGTAGCCTCCAGGGAGATCGCCGTGACGCCCCGGCCTTCGGCCTCCCGGACCAGCAGGTCCAGGGTCTTGCAGGCAATGCCCCTCCGCCTGTACGCGGGGCGGGTGTAGATGTTCATGAGATACGCCTTTTCCCCGCTGGGGTTGTGGTAAGTGGGCATGACCTGAAAAAAGCTGACGCCGCCCGCGCCCACGAAGCGGTCTCCCTCCAGCACCAGGTACGCGACGTGCGTGCCGTCCGGGAGGGCCCTCTGGTAGTACAGGCGGGTCTCCCGCCGCACCTCGTCCATGTCCGTGCCCTCCGGCAGGCCGTTGGCCGCCAGCAGCACCTCGATCCTCGTCTCCGTCAAAAGCTCCAGGTCGTCCAGCGACGCCCTCTTATACGTCAGGTCCATACGCGTTCCTCCCCCGCCGGTGAATGGCTCTGATTATACCGCCGTCCCCCGGGAACGTCAATGGGGGCTTTCCCTTCTTGAACTGCCGGAGTCTCCGTGATAAAATGTGAGCGATGAATTTCACCTGTTTTTGGAAAGGAGGCGGGCCCATGACCGACGCGGAATGGAAAGCCCTCTGGAAAGAGGAGGAGACCCAGGCCCACATTCTCGGCTGGGACTTCTCCCACATCCGGGGCCGGTTTGAGGAGGAGCACGACCTGCCCTGGGATTACCGCGGCCTGGTCCGGGAATACCTCCGGGAGGACATGGACCTCCTGGACTGCGACACCGGGGGCGGCGAGTTCCTGCGCTCCCTGGGGCACCCGGCGGAACGGACCGCCGCCACGGAGGGCTGGCCCCCCAACGTGAAGCTCTGCCGGGAGGTCCTCCCGCCCCTGGGCATCGACTTCCGGGAGTGCGCGGACCCGGCGGCGATTCCCTTCCCGGACGGATCCTTCGACATCATCCTCAACCGTCACGGGGCCTTTGACCCCGGGGAGCTCTTCCGGCTCTTGAGGCCCGGCGGCGTCTTCCTCACGGAGCAGGTGGGGGAGGACAACGAGCGGGACCTGGTGGAGCGGGTGCTCCCCGGGACCCCCAAGCCCTTCCCCCACAGGAATCTCCGGGAGCAGCGGGAGGCCTTTGAAAAGGCGGGCTTCCGGATTCTCCGGGGCGAGGAGGCCTTCCGGCCCATCTTCTTTTACGACGTGGGGGCCTTCGTCTGGTTCGCCCGGGTCATTGAGTGGGAGTTTCCCGGCTTCTCCGTGGACCGCTGCTTCGACGCGCTCCGCGCCATGCAGGAGGAGATCAGCCGGGAGGGGGAGGTCCGGGGAACCATCCACCGCTATCTCATCATCGCGAAAAAGTGAGAACGGAGGCCCGCCCCATGGACAAGCTGACCCTCTTAAAACAGTATTTCGGCCACAGCGGCTTCCGCCCCGGGCAGGAGCCCCTGGTGGACGCCCTGCTCTCGGGCCGGGACGCCCTGGGCGTCATGCCCACCGGGGCGGGGAAATCCGTCTGCTACCAGCTCCCCGCCCTGCTGCTGCCGGGGCTGACCCTGGTGATCTCCCCCCTCATCTCCCTGATGAAGGACCAGGTGGCCGCCCTGGCCCAGGCGGGGGTCCCCGCCGCCTTCCTCAACTCCTCCCTGGACGCGGAGGAATACCGGGAGGCGTACCGCCAGGTCCGGCGGGGGGACTGCAAGCTCCTCTACGTTGCCCCGGAGCGCCTCCAGGCCGAGGGCTTCCGCCGCCTGCTGGGGGAGCTGCCCATCTCCCTGGTGGCGGTGGACGAGGCCCACTGCGTCTCCCAGTGGGGCCAGGACTTCCGGCCCAGCTATCTGGAAATCGCGGAGCTGGTGCGCTCCCTGCCCGTGCGGCCCCCGGTGGGGGCCTTCACCGCCACGGCCACGGCGGCGGTGCGCCGGGACATCGAGACCCTGCTGGAGCTCCGGGACCCCCTGCGGGTCACCACGGGCTTCGACCGGCCCAACCTCTTCTTTGAGGTGGTCCGGCCCGGGGACAAGGACCAGTGGCTCCTCCGCTTCCTTGCGGAGCGCCCGGAGCAGAGCGGCATCGTCTACTGCGCCACAAGGAAAACCGTGGACGCCGTCACCGCCTCCCTGCTGGCCCAGGGCATCCCCGCCGCCCGGTATCACGCCGGCATGGAGGACCAGGAGCGCCGCCAGAGCCAGGAGGGCTTCGTCTACGACCAGGCCCGGGTCATGGTGGCCACCAACGCCTTCGGCATGGGGATTGACAAATCCAACGTGGGCTTTGTGGTCCACTACAACATGCCCAAGGACTTGGAGAGCTACTACCAGGAGGCGGGCCGGGCCGGGCGGGACGGCAGCCCCGCCCGCTGCGTGCTCCTCTATGCCCCCGGGGACGTGCAGACCGCCAAGTACCTCATCACCCACTCCCAGGAGGAGGGAGACCCGGACCGGGTCCGCCGGGACCTGAAGCGCCTGGACCGGATGGTCCGCTACTGCAAGACCGGCGGCTGCCTCCGGGCGGACCTGCTGGACTACTTCGGGGAAATCCACGGCGGGCGCTGCGGGAACTGCGGAAACTGCGCCGGGGACTTTGTGGAGCGGGACGTCACCGTGGAGGCCCAGAAGATCCTCTCCGCCGTGGCCCGGGTGGAAAAGCTCCACCCCTACGGCCTGGGGATCGCCGCCATCGTCAAGCTCCTCCGGGGCAGCCGGGACCGGAGGACAGTCCAGCTGGGCCTGGACCGCCTCCCCACCCACGGGGCCCTGAAGGGCGTGGACCAGGAGCGAATCCGGCGGTACATCGACTGCCTGATGGAGGAGGGATACCTCCGCAGCGAGGGGGAGGAGTACCCCGTCCTCCGGCTCACCGCCCGGGCGGGGGACGTGCTCTTCCGGGGACAGCGGGTCCTCCTCCGGGAGCGGGCGGCGGAGCCCGCGCCCCCGAAGGCCGGACCGGCCCCCGGAGACTATGCCCGTCCTGTTTCCCGGGAGGCGGACGGCAGCCTGCTGGCGGCGCTGAAGGCCCTCCGCTCCCGCCTGGCCCGGGAGGCGGGGGTCCCCGCCTATGTCATTTTCTCCAACGCCTCCCTGGCGGACATGGCGGCCCTCCGGCCCCTGGACATGGAGGAATTTCTCCAGGTCTCCGGCGTGGGCAGGGTCAAGGCGGAGCGCTACGGCGAGGCCTTTCTAAAGGCCATCCGGGACTGGCGGGCCGGGGTGGGAGAATAATTCCTCTCCCTAAGAAACCGCCCGTCGAAAAGTTGGGTATCTTTGGAAATCGCCATTTTTTACCTTAAATACTATTCACAAAAATGTCCTCCCATTTTTTCAATAGTGTATAAATATGGTATACTCTTCTTGACTGGCGGCGGATGCTTGTGCTAAAATACGGACGTATTTGCCGGAAGGTATGACGGCCTTCTCCTCATCAGATTTTGGAAAGGTTTTGAGAAGGATGTTATGCTTTCCGGAAAAACATTTGAAAAGGAGAAAAGAAGTATGAAGAAGTTTCTCGCACTGATCCTCACCCTTGCCATGGCCCTGTCCCTGGCCGCCTGCGGCGGCGGCGACAAGCCGGCCGACTCCTCCGCCGCGGACGGCGGTCAGCAGCAGTCCCAGCCCGCCGATTCCGGCTCCTCCGGCGGCGGCGACGAGAGCTACAACATCTCCGTGATCCTGAAGACCACCGCCTCCGAGTACTGGGGCTATGTGGTGGCCGGAGCCAACGCCTATCAGAAGGATCATCCCAATGTGACCGTGACGGTCAAGGGAGCCACCTCCGAAACCGCCTATGATGAGCAGCTGAACATGATCGAAACCGACATGAACAACGGCGACATCGACGGCTATGTCATCGCCCCCCTGCAGGCGGACATGGTGGCCAACATGATCTCCGGACAGACCAAGCCCATCGTAGCCGTGGATACCGACATCGACGCCCCTGAGGTCCTGTCCTTCGTGGGCACCGGCAACGAGGCCGCCGGCAAGCTGGGCGGCGAGGCCGCCGCGAACCTGGCCAAGGAGCGGGGCTGGACCGAGATTAAGTGCATCGAGATCGCGGGCGTCCAGGGCGACTCCACCAACGAGGCCCGTATGGCGGGCTACAAGGCCGGCATCGAGGCCGCCGGCGGAACCTTCCTCTCCGACGAGACTCAGTACGCCAACGCCGTGGCCGACCAGGCCGTATCCTGCATGGAAGCCATCATGCAGAATCATCCGGAAGGAATCGCGGTTATCTGCGCCAACAATGACGACATGGCCATGGCCGCCGCCCGGGCCGCCTCCGGAAACGACGCCTATAAGGACACCGTGTTCCTGGGCTTCGACGGCATCCAGTCCGCCTGCAACTCCATCCTGGCCGGTGAAGAGACCATGTCTGTCTGCCAGGAAGGCTACAGCATGGGCTACAACTCCGTGGACGCCGTGGTCCGCGCCCTCCAGGGCGAGAAGCTGGATGAGTTCATCGACGCCGGCGCCAGCATCGTCGATCCCTCCACCGCCCAGGCCCGTCTGGAGCAGCTCCAGGGCTACCTGGCCTAATTCAATCAGTAAAAGCCGTACATCCCTTTTAAAGTGAGCGGAAGGGGCCCCGTTCCGGCTCCGCCGGAGCGGGGCCCCTTTTCTCTACCCCCTGTAACATATTTCCAGAACCAGTGTGTTGCGAAACCACGGATTTCCAAGAGAATGAGGTGATGATTAGGTGGGCGAATACGTAGTTGAGCTGAAAAACGTAACCAAACGGTTCCCCGGCGTCGTGGCCCTGCACAACATGCAGCTGGCCGTGAAGCCGGGCGAGATCCACGGACTGATCGGGGAGAACGGCGCGGGCAAATCCACGTTGATCAAGGTCCTCACCGGCGTCCACATGGCGGACGAAGGTGAGATCTATGTCCACGGAGAGCGGAAGGTCTTCAAAAACCCCAACGAGTCCGCCGCCGCGGGCATTGCCTGCGTGTATCAGGAGCTGAACATCGAAAAGCTCTTAAGTGTCACGGACAACATCTTTATCAACAAATGGACCAAGAAGGGCTTCCTCCTGGACTACGAGGGCATGCACAAAAAGGCCGCCGAGGTCATGCAGTCCCTGGGCCAGGACATCGACCCCCGGAAGGCCGCGGGCACCTTCGGCATGGGCGTCCAGCAGATGATCGAAATCGCCAAGGCAGTTTTGATTGACGCAAAAATGATCATCATGGACGAGCCCACCTCCTCCCTGGGCGAAAAAGAGGTCAAGCAGCTGATGCAGACCTGCCGGGAGCTGAAGGCCCGTGGCGTAGGCATCCTCTTCGTCTCTCACAAGCTGGAGGAGCTGTTCGAGCTCTGCGACCGGGTGACGGTCATCCGGGACGGCGAGTATATCGAGACACGGGACATTGCCGACTGGACCAACGACTCCCTCATCACCGCCATGGTGGGCCGGACCCTGGACAACCTGTTCCCCAAGGAATTCGGCACCAAGGGCGAGTGCATGCTGAAGATTGAAAACCTCTCCATCGGCGGCGTACTGAAGGACGTGAGCCTGGAGGCCTACGGCGGCCAAATCCTGGGCATGAGCGGCCTGGTGGGCGCGGGCCGGACAGAGACCGTCCGGGCCGTCTTCGGCGCGGACCCCATCGACGGGGGCAAAATCTACATCAAGGGAAAAGAGGCCAACATCAAGAGCCCCAAACAGGCCATCGCCGCGGGCGTCGCCCTGCTGACGGAGGACCGGAAGGGCCAGGGTCTGGTGCTCCAGGAGTCCATCCGGACGAACCTGGTGCTCTCCAGTTTGAAGCGGTACACCACGGGGCTGTTCCTGGACGAGAAGCGCATCCAGGAGTCCGGCGAGGGGCACATCAGCACCCTGCGGATCAAGACCCCTTCCATCGACGAGATCGTGGGCCAGCTCTCCGGCGGCAACCAGCAGAAGGTGGTCATCGGAAAATGGCTCAACAGTGAGGCGGACATCTACATCTTCGACGAGCCCACCCGAGGCATCGACGTGGGCGCGAAAGTCGAGGTTTACAATGTTATGAACAGCCTGGTAAAGGCGGGAAAATGCGTCATCATGATCTCCTCCGAAATGCCGGAGATCCTGGGCATGAGCGACCGGGTGGTCGTCATGCGGGGCGGCCGGGTCATGGCCACCGTGGACCGGGACAGCAAGCATTTCAACCAGGAGGACATCATGAAAGCGGCTTGGGGAGGTAGTTTAGATGACTAAGAAAAAGAGCGGGTCCGGCCTTCAGCTGGGCACAATTATGGCGCTGGTAATTATGTGCGCGTTCCTGGCGATCTCCAACTCCAACTTCTACAGCGCCAGCAATATCATGGGCATTTTCAAACAGACAGCCTTCAACGCCTTCCTGGCGGTGGGCATGCTGCTGTGCCTGATCACGGCGGGCATCGACCTGTCCGTGGGCGCCAACGCCGTGTTCTGCGCCTGCCTGATGGGCGCTTTGAAAGAAGTGGGTATCTCCAACGGCATCGTGCTGATCCTCATCGCTATCCTGGCCGGCGGCCTGATGGGCTTCATCAACGGCACCCTGCTGACCCGCCTGCACCTGCCCCATCCCTTTGTGTCCACCCTGGGCATGAAGAACGTCCTCTGGGGCCTGGCCCTGCTGGTCACCGGCAACAAGATGATCAACAACTTCCCCTCCTCTGTGGAGTTCCTGGGCAAGCAGACCATTGGCAGTGCCGGCGGCGGCTTCCCTGTTGGCTTCCTTGTGGTCATCGTGCTGTACATCATCATGCACTTCTTCCTCAGCCGGACGGCCCTGGGCCGCTCCATCTACTGCGCCGGCGGCAACCTTGAGGCCACCCGGCTCTCCGGTATCAACACGGCAAACGTGCTGACCTTCTGCTACACCATGTCCGGCGTCATGGCGGCCCTGGGCGGCATTTATTCCATCGGCCGGTCCGGCATCTGCAACGGAGCCAATGCAACCTATCCGTATGATACGGACGCCATCGCGGCCTGCATCATCGGCGGAGCCTCCTTCACGGGAGGCAAGGGCACCATGTTCGGCACCATGCTGGGCGCGCTGATCATCGCGGTCCTCCGGAACGGCTTCACCATGCTGTCCATTGAATCTGCTGTCCAGAACATCGTCCTGGGCCTGGTCATCATCCTGGCCGTTCTGATGGACGTGGTCCGCGCCGGCGTGGAGGCCAAGAACCGCCGCATGGCCGCCGCCGCCAAGCAGGAGGCCGAGGAAAAGGAAAAGGTCGCGAAGTAATGGAGAAGGTAAAAGTCGGCATTGTGGGCCTTGGCCGCCTGGGCAAGGTCCACGCCCAGAATATCCGCTATAAAATCCCCGGCGCGGAGCTGACGGCGGCCTGTTCCATCGTCCCCGCCGAGCTGGAGTACGCCAAAACCGAGCTGGGCGTCACGGACGTCTACACGGACTACAAGGAGATGCTGGCGAAAGCCGACATCGACGCGGTAGTCATCGTCACCACCTCCTCCGAGCACTGCTGGCAGATCGAGGCCGCCCTGGACGCGGGGAAGCACGTCTTCTCCGAGAAGCCCCTGGGGGTGGACGTGGCCCAGTGCAAGCAGGCGGAGGCCGCCGTGGAGCGCCACCCGGAGCTCACCTTCATGCTGGGCTTCATGCGGCGCTATGACAAATCCTACTCCTACGCCAAAAAGAAGATCGAGGAGGGGGCCATCGGCACCCCTTACCTGGTGAAGGCCACGGGCATCGACCCGGAGGCGTTTGTGGACGGGGCCATCCGCTTCGCCAAGACCTCCGGCGGCATCTTCCTGGACATGGCGATTCACGACATCGATCTCATGCGCTGGTTCCTGGGCTGCGAGGCCACGGAGGTCTACGCCATGGGCGCCACCTTCAAGCACCCGGAGTTCAAGGAAGCCGGGGACGACGAGACCGGCGTGGCCGTCTACAAATTCGAGAACGGAGCCATGGGCATGATCCATGTGGGCCGGACAGCCCCCTACGGCTACCACGTGGAGACCGAGATCGTGGGCACCGAGGGCACCATCCGCATCTCCGCCGTCCCGGAGAAGAACCAGGCCCGGCTGTACAACACCAACGGCGTGTGCGCCGAGTGCGTGGGCTCCTTCCCGGAGCGGTTCGAGGAGGCGTACCTCATCGAGGTCCAGGAGTTCGTGGACTGCGTGCTCCAGGGGAAGACCCCCGGGGTCAGCGTCTACGACGGGACCAAGTCCACGGCCATTGGCTACGCCACCACCGAGGCGTGGCGGACCGGCAAGGCCGTCAAGCTGGGATAAAGTAAAAAAAGAGAGCCCCGCCAGCGGCGGGGCTCTCTTTTTTATGCGGAGCGGATAACATCCTTATTCTTCACGAAGTACTCCACCCCGGAGTACAGGGTGGTCAGGGCAATCACCCAGCCGCAGATAATATCCACCCACAGGATCGGGGGACGAGGGGCGGGGAACTGGGACGACATATACATCTGCATCCGAGACGCCTCGATTTGAGGCCCCAGCGCCAGCATTACCACAATGCACACCATGGTGGAGGCCGTCTTCACCTTCCCGGACCACCCGGCGGCGATGACCCGCCCGTTGTCCGAGGCGATCATCCGCAGCCCACTGACGGCAAACTCCCGGGTGATGACGATCATCACCATCCAGGCGGGCATCCGGCCGCACTCCACGAACCACAGCAGGGCCGCCACCACCAGGATCTTGTCCGCCAGGGGGTCGGCGAACTTGCCGAAGTCCGTGACGAGATTGTACTTCCGCGCGATCTTCCCGTCCAGCAGGTCCGTGATGCTGGCGATGATGAAAATCGCCAGGGCCGCGTAGTCCGCGCCGGGAAAGCCCCAGTACAGCACCGCCAGAAAAATGGGTGCCAGGATGATGCGGAGCATGGTCAATTTGTTGGGCAGATTCATAGGTTCTCCTCCTCTGGGTAGGTCTTGTCCTTCCAATACCACCATTTCAGCTTCTCGGGGTCCCGGTCCTCCTCATGGTCCGCGTAGTACACCGCCGCCCGCCAGACATACAGGGCGCAGCGGTCCTCCTGATAGCCTTTCATCAGGCACTCCTTCAAGTAAAGCTCCTCTGGGTCCCGGCCACGGAGGTCTGCCGTCTCCCGGATACCCAGGGCCTCCATGACGGCGGCGATGCGGTCTCCCACACCGGGGATCTTGGTCAGGGGGCTTTTCATACCCGCTCTCCGGTGAGCTCGCCGTCCATGGTCCCGGTGAGACGGACGGTGACGAAATCCCCCGGCTCCGGTTCCTCCTCCGCGGAGAACCAAATCCGGCCGTCAATCTCCGGGGACTCGGCGTAGCTCCGGCCATAAAACATCTGGGCCTGGCCGTCAAAGCCCTCGCAGAGGACCTCCCGCTCCGTCCCCAGAACGGACTCATTGTATTCGTCGATGATATCGGACTGCACGTCCACGGCGATTTCCGCCCGGCGGGCGGCCTCCTCCGCGTCCACGTGGTCCATCTGGGCGGCCCGGGTCCCGTCCTCCGGGGAGAAGGGGAACACCCCCGCCCGCTCGATCTTCTGCTCCCGCAAAAAGGCGCACAGCTCCTCGAACTCCGCCTCCCCCTCGCCGGGGAGCCCGGCGATGAGGCTGGTCCGCAGCACCAGGCCGGGAATGCGCTCCCGCAGCGTCTTGAACAGCGCCCGGATGGACGCCTTGGTGTCCCGGCGATTCATGGCCTTCAAAATGCCGTCATTGCAGTGCTGGATGGGGATGTCCAGGTAGGGCAGAATCTTCGGCTCCGCCGCGATGGTGTCGATGAGCTCCTCCGTAATCTCGTCGGGGTAGAGGTAGTGGAGGCGGATCCAGTGGAAATCCAGCTTACAGAGCTCCCGGAGCAGGGCGGCCAGCTGGTGCTCCCCGTTCAGGTCCGTGCCGTAGCGGGTGATGTCCTGGGCGATGACCAGCAGCTCCTTGACCCCGGCGGAGGCCAGCTCCGCCGCCTCGTCCAGGAGCTCCCCCATGGGGCGGCTCCGGTACTTCCCCCGGAGGGAGGGAATGACGCAGTAAGCGCAGTGGTTGTCGCAGCCCTCGGCAATGCGCAGGTAAGCGTACCACGGCGGGGTGGAGAGGATGCGGGGTCCGTTCTGGGGGGCCGTATGGATGTTCCCCAGATGGCAGGGCCGGAGGCCGGACTCCATAACTTCGGAAATGGCCTGTACGATGTCGCCGTAGCTCCCGGTGCCCAGGATCCCGTCGATCTCCGGCAGCTCCTCCAGCACGTCTTCCTTGTAGCGCTGGGCCATGCAGCCGGTGACCAGGAGCTTTTTCAGCGCCCCGGCCCGCTTCAGCTCCGCCAGCTCCAGGATGTGGCAGATGGCCTCCTCGCAGGCGGAGGCCAGGAAGCCGCAGGTGTTGACCACCGCGACGTCCGCCCCGGCGGGGGATGCGGTCAGCTCATGGCCGGCGGCCTGGGTTAGGGACATCATCTGCTCGCAGTTGACTTGGTTTTTGGCGCAGCCCAAAGAGAGGAAATATACCTTATAGGGCATGATGTGCCCCCTTTCTTGTAGTCGCCCGTTCGGGCGGGGGATTGGCAATCAGCGATGGCTGGTGCAATGCACCCCCCATTCTCTCTTTTGCGAAAAGAGAGAATGCGCCGTGCACGGTGGAAGAGAGAAAACGGGGGCGCGGCACGGTACAGACTGCTTGGTACGCATGTCCCTACCCGCGGCGTAGTGCAAGCGGGGGCTTTGGAGGTTGATGCAAGGACTGTTCGGCCCTCCTCGCTGCCGCTAACCTGGCGGTGAGCTGTGGCCTGACCCCCTGTTGGCCCTCGTCGGGTCACTCCTCCGGCCCCCGCCAGGTGGGGTCGTCGGTGATGCCGACCAAATAGTCGGTGGAGACATGGAAATGCTCCGCCAGAATCACCAGCTTGTCAATGGTGGTACTCCGCCCACCACTTTCCAGCATGCTGATGGATTTATGCGTAAGCCCTAAAATCTCCCCCAGTTGCTGCTGGGTAAGTCCCTCCGCTTTCCGCAGTTGGTGAACCCTGTCTTTCAATAAAATAACTGTTTTCATAAAATTACCCCTTGACATGTTCCTATAAGTGGAGTATACTCTACTTATAGGAACGTTTTCAATAGGAGGATACAACAATGCCCGATATTTTAAGTGCTATATATCATGATGATCCGCTTTCTTTCCAGTCGCTTTGCTGTTTGGATGACCCCAGCACTTTGGAGGAACGGCAGGTTGTCACTCAACTCCGCGCAGTAGACGAGGAAATTGCGGAAAAGCTAAAGCCCAGCATCCGCATTCTCGCGGACACCCAAGCGGAGCAGGCTTTCTATTCCGGCGTCCGCTTTGGGGCGCAGCTGATGGCGGAGCTTATGGAACAGTAGCGTCAGGAGGCCGCCCCAACCGCCAGATTAGCGGCAGCGAGGACGGGAGATCGGGCCTTGCGTCGACCGCCAAAACCCCCGCTCGCACTACGCCGCGGGCAGAAGACATTCGTGAAACGGTCGGCACTGCTTCCGCGCCCCCGTTTTCTCTCTTCCACCGTGCACGGCGCATTCTCTCTTTTCGCAAAAGAGAGAATGGGGGGTGCATTGGACCAGCCATCGCTGACCCCCAATCCGCCCCGCCCGAAGGGCCGGAAGCAAGGAGCCAAGAGGATTCAATCCTCTTGCCCTATTTCCTCCCCCATTCGCCGCCAGGCGCTTTTTACCTCCCCCCAGGGGAACCCCCTGCGGAGCAAGGCGTTGGTCAAACGCCTTTTTTCCTTCTCATCGGGGACCCGCCCCCGGAGCTTGCTCCGAAGAAACGCCTCCACCTGCCCGCCATCGGCGGGAAGCTCCTCCAGGGCCTCCTCCCAGAGCTCCCGGGGGACGCCTTTCTCATAGAGCTTCTCCCGCACCCGGGCGGGGCCGTAGCCCATACCGCCGTAGTGCCGGACCAGGGCGGCGGCGTATTCTGCGTCGTTCAGGGCTCCAATGGCCTCCAGCCACTGGGCGGCGTAACGGGCGTCGGCCTCGCTGGCCCCCTTCTCTTGGAGCTTCCGCTCCAGATCCCGGCGGCTCATGGCCCGCTTGCCGATGAGATCCGCCGCCGCGGCCCGGGTGTTGGAGACCCCGGCGGCCTCCTTCAGCCGCCCCAGGGCCGCCTCGTCCAGCTCATCCCCGGAGCGGAGGCCGAAGTCCAGCAGCTCCTGTTCCGTGATTTTCAGGCAGGCCCCGTCCTCCAGGAAAACCAGGACCCGGCCCCTCTTGTGCTTGGACGCCTCGATCCGCTCAATCCGCATGGTCAGTCGGCGGAGTCGTCAAAGTCGTCGGCGCTGACGTCCACGGCCCGCCCCGCGGCCTTGGCGGCCACCCGGGCCTGGCTGCTCATGAGCTTGTCGAAGTTCTTGCGGATGTCCGCCTCCAGCTGGTCCCGGATCTCCGGGTTCTCCTGGAGGTACTTCTTCGCCGCCTCCCGGCCCTGGCCGATGCGGGTCTCGCCCATGGAGAACCAGGAGCCCGCCTTCTGGACCAGGTCCAGCTTCACGCCCAGGTCGATGAGCTCGCTCTCCCGGACGATGCCCTCGCCGTACATGATGTCGAACTCCGCCTCCCGGAAGGGGGGCGCCATTTTGTTCTTCACCACCTTGGCCCGGGTCCGGTTTCCGATGAGCTCGCTGCCGTTTTTGATGGCCTCGATGCGCCGCACGTCGATGCGGACGGAGGCGTAGAACTTCAGCGCCCGGCCGCCGGTGGTGACCTCCGGGTTGCCGTACATGACGCCCACCTTTTCCCGGAGCTGGTTGATGAAGATCACAATGGTGTTGGTCTTTCCGATGGCGCCCGTCAGCTTCCGCAGGGCCTGGCTCATGAGCCGGGCGTGGAGGCCCACGTAGCTGTCGCCCATCTCGCCCTCGATCTCCGCCCTGGGCACCAGGGCGGCGACGGAGTCCACCACAATCACGTCAATGGCCCCGGAGCGGACCAGGGCCTCGGTGATCTCCAGGGCCTGCTCGCCGGTGTCCGGCTGGGAGATCAGCATGTCCTCCACCTTGACTCCCAAGGCGTGGGCATAGGTGGGATCCAGAGCGTGCTCCGCGTCCACGAAGGCCACCTCGCCCCCCTGCTTCTGGGCCTCGGCCACCACGTGGAGGGCCAGGGTGGTCTTGCCGGAGGACTCCGGCCCGTAGATCTCAATGATGCGCCCCTTGGGGAGCCCGCCGATGCCCAGGGCCACGTCCAGCGCCAGGGAGCCCGTGGGAATGACCTCCACGTTCAGGGCCGTCCGGTCCCCCAGGCGCATGATGGAGCCCTTGCCGTACATTTTCTCGATCTGGCTCATGGCGCTGTCGATGGCCTTTTTCTTGTCCGACGCCGGGGCCGCAGTGGGCAGGGGCGCTTTATCCTTTGCCATGCTGATTTCCTCCCGAATAGTTATATAAATAGTTTATAAAATACTTTTCTAGCAAGATTACAGGTCAAATTCCTCCGGCTCCCGGGGGAAGATGGCGGCGCAGAGGATGTAGGCGACGATGCCGCTGCCGCCCATGGCGGTGAAGACGATCCAGGCCAGCCGCACCAGGGTGGGGTCCAGGCCGAAGTACTGGGCGATGCCGCCGCAGACGCCATCCACCATTTTGCCGGTCCCGATTTTATACAGTCTCTTTTCCATGACGCTCCTCCTTAAATCTCCTGGCAGAGGGTGCCCAGCACCACTCTGGGAATCTTGTGATGGTCCTTGACAATCTGTAAATCCCCGAAGCCCTGGCTTCGCATCAGCCGGAGCACCGCGTCCGCCTGGCCGACGCCGACCTCAAAGTACATCCGCCCGCCGGGGGCCAGGGCCTCCCTCCACTGCTCCGCGATGGAGCGGTAGAAGTCCATGCCGTCCTCTCCGCCGTCCAGGGCCATGTGGGGCTCATAGTCCCGGACGGAGGGCTCCAGCCCGGCGATGTCCCCGGAGGGGATGTAGGGCGGGTTGCTGACGATGCACTGGAACTCCCCCAGGGACCGGGCGGGCTTCTTCCGGGCGTCCATCTGGATGGGCATGACCCGGGCCGAGAGGCTGTTCCGCCGGATGTTCTGGCGGCAGATCTTCAGGGCGCTGTCGTCAATCTCCCCCAGCACCACCCGGACCTGGGGGCACTGGGAGGCGACGGCCAGCCCCACGCAGCCGCTGCCCGCGCAGAGGTCCAGCACCCGGCAGTCCCCCAGGGTCTGTATGTAGGCGATGGCCTGCTCGGCCAGCACCTCGGTATCCGCCCGGGGGATCAGCACGTTCTGGGAGATGTCCAGGGGGAGGCCGTAGAACTCCCACTCGCCGATGAGGTAGGCCACGGGCTCCCCGGCCATGCGGCGCTCCACCAGCCGCCGGACCTGGGCCTCCCGCTCCGGGGAGGCGTACAGGCGGCTGTCCCGGGCCAGCTCCTCCCGGCTCTTGCCGGTGCCGAAGCACACCAGCTCCCGGGCCTCCAGGGTGGCGGCTTCCACGCCGCTCTCCCGGAGCCGCTGCCGGACGTCCAGATACAGGTCGTTATAGGTTATGGCCATGGTGTATCACCTCGTCTGTTGTTGGAAGGCTGGCGGGGGACCGCCGCGGCGCCGGAAACCGGCCCGGTTACGGGCGAAAAATCATGGAGCAGCTGATGAGGCCGGAGCCGGGGACCTCCGCCTGACCCGCCTGCACGAAGCCGCACGCCTCATAAAAGGGCAGGTTTTTGGCGGACTGCGTTTCCAGATAGCAGGGCTGCCCGGAAGCTCTTACCAGGTCCAGTCCGCAGCGCAGCAGGGCGGAGCCAAGGCCCTTGCCCTGTGCCTCTGGAGAGACGCAGATGGGGGAGACGTGCCAAAAGGGCTGCTGTATATAACGCTCGCACTGGGAATCGGCAAAGGAGTTAAACCGCATGATACGGTCCCTCTGGACGGAAGTGCAGTTCAGCATGGCGGATAGTCCGCCGTAAAGAAGCAGGTGCTTCGGCGACATGACCTGGTTGGGCTTGATTAAAATCAGAACACCTTCACAGCCATCAGTAACCCAAACGGTTCCC
Organism: uncultured Oscillibacter sp.; assembly: GCA_910587875.1. Taxonomy (GTDB): domain Bacteria; phylum Bacillota; class Clostridia; order Oscillospirales; family Oscillospiraceae; genus Oscillibacter. The sequence continues at coordinate 21,418 of CAJUOD010000012.1, forward strand.
GCCTTCAGACCGTATTTCAGCCGGAAGCGCATAAACGCCCGCAGGAACCTTGCCCGGGCGCCGGGGTCCTCTATAAAGTAGGCGTACAGGCCGTCGTTCTGAAACGCAGCGCACAATGTGGAGAGAACCTGCTCGGTGTCCCGCTTTTGAAATTCCCTCAGATTCATCACAGGCTCCTTTACCACTCGTCTTTGCCCTTCTCGCTGGGCAGCACCAGCTCCAAGGACCGGATGGCGCACTCAATCATGCCGTCGTCCGGCTCGTTGGTGGTGAAGTTCTGCATCCAGAGGCCCGGGGCCGTCAGGATCTTCGCCACGCGGCTCTCCTGGACGTGCCGCCCCACCCAGCGGTTGAACTCGTAGGTCACCCCCACCACCAGGGGCAGGAGCAGCAAGTGGACCGCCGTCCGGAGCCAGGCGTTGGTGATGGGCCAGATGCCGAAGAAGATGCTGGAGAAGATGATGGACACGCAGATGACCACGAACAGGAAGCTGGTGCCGCACCGGGGATGGTGCCGGGGCTGGACCCGGACGTTCTCCACCGTCAGGGGCAGGCCCGCCTCATAGCAGAAGATGGTCTTGTGCTCCGCCCCGTGGTACTGGAAGACCCGGTAGATATCCTTCTGCCGGGAGCAGAGGATCAGGTAGGCCATGAAGATGACCACCTTCAAAAGCCCCTCCACCAGATTCCGCCCCCAGAAGGGGAAGCCGGGAAAGAAGTGCAGGATGCCCCCGGTGAGCAGCGTGGGCAGGACCATGAAGAGGAACACGGACATGCCCACCCCCAGCACCACCGCCAGGGCCACCACGGCGCTCTCCAGTTTCTTGCTGGAGAGGTGCTTTTCCAGCCACAGCTCGAATTTAGAGGGCTTGGACACCTCCTCCTCGGGGTAGAAGTCGGCGGAGTACATCAGGGCCTTGACGCCGTTGACCATGGAGTCCAGGAAATTTACCGTTCCCCGGATCAGGGGCACCCCCAGGATGGGGTAGCGGTCCTTGATGAAGCGCAGGGGCTCCACCTTCTCCACCAGATTGCCCTCCTGGTCCCGGACCACGATGGCCTGCTTCTCCGGGCCCCGCATGAGGATGCCCTCGATGAGCGCCTGTCCGCCGATGCTGGTGCGGAAGGCGCAGGATTTGTTTTCTTCTGCCATGGAGTTTCCTTTCTATGCGTTGGTATAGTATAACACAGGTCTGTCGGAAAAGCAAACGCTTGTTCTATAATCTTAAGCCCGGACGGGCAGCTTGATGGTCACCACCGCCCCGCCGCCGTCGGCGTTTCCGATGGAGAAGGTCCCGCCGTGGAGGCCGATGATCTCGTCGCAGACCGCCAGGCCGATGCCGCTGCCCCGGGCCCGGGAGGTCCCCTTGTAGAACTTCTGCTTGACGAAGGGCAGCTCCTCCTCCGGGATGCCGGGGCCGTAGTCCCGGATGCGGACCACCTGGCAGCCGCTCTCCTGGTCCACGGAGGCCGTGATGCGCCGCCCCGCGCCGCCGTGCTTGGCGGCGTTGTCCAGCACGTTGCAGAAGACCTGCTTCAGCCGTTCCGAGTCCCCCCGGATCAGGGGCAGGTCCCCGTCGCCGGGGTGGTACTCCAGGGCGATGCCGTCCTGGCGGAAGAGCTCCTGATAGGTGAAGATGGCGTCCTCCAGCTCCGCCTGGAGGTCCACGTCCTCAATCTGGAGGGTGAAGCGTCCGTCCTCCATCTTGGAGAAGTCCAGCAGCTCCTCCACCATGGTGGAGAGGCGCCTGGACTCGTTGACAATGACCCGGATGCCCCGGCGGAGCTGCTCGGGGTCGTCGGTGAGGTCATCCTCCAGAATGGTCTCCCCCCAGCCGTTGATGGCGGTGAGGGGGGTCCGGAGCTCGTGGGAGACGGAGGAGATGAACTCGCTTTTCATTTTCTCATTCTGGCTGATTTTCAGGGACATGTCGTTGATGTTGTCCACCAGCTCCCCCAGCTCGTCGGAGTACTTGTTCTCAATCCGGGTGCCGTAGCTCCCGGCGGAGATGCGCTTAGCCGCCTCCGTCACCACCGCCACGGGCTCCACCACGTTGTTGATGAAGAGGAGGTTGGAGAACACCACCAGCAGCATGCACACCAGGGCCACCAGGAAAATCGCCAGGACCACAATCATCACCTGCCGGTCCACGGACCGCAGGGAGGTCACCAGCCGCATGACGCCCACCACCCGGCCGTTGACGGTCAGGGGGCAGGACACCGCCAGGATCTCCTCCCCCGTCTCCAGGTCCCGGCCCTGATAGGGCGTGGGGGTCATCTTGTTCTCCTGGAGGACCTGGAGGATATCGTCGGTGCCCGGGTAGGTCCCCGCCGTCAGGCCGGAGGTGGACACCTGGATGCGCCCGCTGGAGCCGATGAACTGGAGCTCGATGCGGTTCTTGTCCTCGAAGCTCTCGGCGGACTGGACGGCCTTTTGATAGTAGCTGGAGAAGCCGTTGTCCATGAAATACTCGTTGAAGGAGTTTGCCAGGGCCTGGGCCCGGGTCTCCAGACCCTTCTGCATGGTGCCGTAGTAGTAGTTGGAGACACCCGCCGAAAACAGGGTCACCACCAGCACCAGCAGCGTCCCGATGGGCAGGATGGAGTTGAAGATCCACCGCTGCCGCAGGCCCCGCAGGCGGAGGGATTTCCACCGCTGTTCCTTTTCCATTGCCTCCATGCCGTCACAGCCCCCACTTGTAGCCGTAGCCCCAGACCGTGGTGATATAGGCGGGGTTCTGCACGTTGTCCTCGATTTTCAGCCGGAGGCGGCGGATGTTCACATCCACGATCTTCAGCTCGCCGAAGTAGTCCCGGCCCCAGACCATGTCCAGGATCTCCTCCCGGGAGAGGGCCTTGCCGGGGTTCTCCATGAAGACCCGCATGATGGAGTACTCCACCTGGGTCAGCTTGATGCGCTGTCCGTTCTTCTCCAGGGTCCGGTTCCGGGTGTTCAGCAGGAAGGGGGGCTGGCTCAGCTCTCCCGTGGCCTGGGGGGGCTCCTCGCCGCCGGAGCGGCGGACCAGGGCGTCCACCCGGGCGGTGAGCTCCGCCGGGGAGAAGGGCTTGGTCACGTAGTCGTCGGCCCCGGTCATGAGGCCCGTCACCTTGTCCATCTCCTGGGACCGGGCCGTCAGCATAATGATGCCGATGCGGCTGTTGGTGGCCCGGATGCGGCGGCAGACCTCGAAGCCGTCGATGCCCGGGAGCATGATGTCCAATAAGGCCACCCGGGCGTCCGGGTGTTCCCGGAGGCGCTCCAGGGCCTCCTCGCCGCTCTCGGCCTCGATGACGTCGTAGCCCGCCCGGCGGAGGTTGATGACGATAAAGCCCCGGATGCTGGCCTCATCCTCTAAAACCAACACTTTTTTCATGGTGTCCGTTCCTTTCCAATCGTATGCACATCAGTTGTCCCCGGGGATCCACTCCCGGGCGATGAGGCTGAAGGCCTCCCGGACCTCCTCCGCCGTCATGGCCTGGTCCCAGGGCGGGGACTCGGGCAGCTCGGCGGTGTAAATCACGTCGGACTGGCGGCTGAGGGGGAAGCGGTTCCCCCGGGTGGCCCGGACCTCCCGGCCCGTGCCCGTGAGGGCCGTGATGCGCAGGATGGCCGCGCCCCGGACATTCTCCTCGTTCAGCACGTAGAAGGTGACGCCGGCGTCTCCGCCCACGCTGCTGCGCTCCGTCTCCACCCGGCCCACCCAGGCCTCGGGCAGCTGGAGATACCAGCCGTCCTCCACGCAGTGGAAGGTGGCGGCCGCCGCCTCTCCCGCGCCGTCCAGGCCGAAGGCCCGCCAGTCGATCCGGTGGAAGGGGGGCGCGCCGTCGGAGGACACGGGGGCGGGGACCTCCGTCCAGCCGTCGCCGTTGATGTCCATGGGATAGAGCCCGTAGAAGGGGGCGATCTCTCCGGAGACCCCGGTGGCCTCGGAGAGGACGATGTTGGTCAGCTCCCCGTTCCGCAGGGCCAGGATGTCCGTCACCGCGCCGGACTGCTCCGTCACGCCGGTGACGAAGAGGGCCGGCGTGCCCCCCTTCAGGGTTCCGGTGGTCAGGCGGCCCTGCTGGCTCAGCTCCGCCATGGTGACGGAGATGCGGGCCGGGGACTGGGCCGCCAGGGTTCCCTTCCGCCAGTCGTAGCAGTCGGCCACGCCGTCCCCCTCCTCGTCGGCGTGGAGGACCACCAGCTCCCGGAGGCCGTCGCCGTCCAGGTCGATGCTGGCGTAGCGGACGTAGCTGACGCTGCGCAGCAGCTCCTGGGGCCCGGCGGGGGCCAGGGCGTAGACGGAGAGAGCCTGGAGCTCGGCGTTGACCCGCCAGCCCACGATGAGCTCCGTCCGCCCGTCCCCGTCCAGGTCCGTGTAGACGATGCTGTAGACGGAGGCGCCGCTGCCCTCGATGACGGCGGACTGCTCGTAGCTGTCCTCCTTGGCGGAGAAGATGTAGATTTTCAGGGGCTTCTCGTCCTCCGCCTTGCGGAAGAAGGCGATGGCCTCCTGCTGCCCGTCGCCGTCCAGGTCCGTCAGCTGGACGGGCTGGATGTTGGCCCCGGACATGGGGGCGGCGTACTCCGCGCCGTCCTCCAGGATGGCGTTCAGCCGGGCGTTGAGCTCCGTGTACTTGGCGGGCAGCTCCGGCAGGGCGTAGAGCTCCTCGGGGTTAAACTCGATGTTGAACCCGCCGCAGCCCCCAAGGACCAGGGACAGCAGCGCCGCCGCCGCCAGGGCCCGTATTTTTTTCGCCATCACGCCGCCTCCCCTGCCGTTTGAAGCATACCGGGGCCCCCGGAACGGGGCCCGAAAACTCTAATATCATATCATACCACGTTTTTCCCCGTTTGGGTAGTGTTTCTTCATTTGATTTTTGCCCGGTTCTTCCAGCCTGCGGAGCCGCCGGCATAAAAGAAGGACCGCCGGATTCCGGCGATCCCCTTCGCGTCTCCCGCGTATTCGGTTGTCAGGCCCGGACCTGCTTTTGAGGAAGCGCGGCGGGCAGGGGCGGCAGGACCCGCTGCTCCAGATAGATGTCCTTCAGCCGCCGCCCCACCTGCTCCAGGCTCCGGGACTCCGCCACGGCCCGCCCGGCGGCGGTGAGATCCGGCAGGGTCCTGTCCAGAAGGCCCGATACAATTCGTTGAAATTCGCCATTGTTCGACGCTTTGTATACATTTACGCCGTCCTCCAGCCAGCCGTCATACACCGGGATGTCCCGGAGCACCGTGGGCGCGCCGCAGGCCAGGGCCTCCAGCACCACGATGCCCTCGGTCTCCTCGTGGCTCAAAAAGGCGAACACGTCCGCCCCCTGGTAGGCCTCCCTCAGCTCCTCCCGGCCCACGAAGCCGGGGAAGCGCACATTCTCCGGGGCGTCTTTGATTGCCTGTACAATCTCCTGGGGAATCAGTTTTGGATTTGTCCAGCCGAACCAAAGGAATTTCGCCTCCGGGATACTCCGGGCCAGCTCCAGAAACTCCGGCAGGCCCTTCCGGGCGATCATGTGGCCCACGGAGACCACTACTTTTTCGTCCTCCCCCAGCCCGTACCGGGCCCGGAGTGCGGACCGGGCGGCGGGGTCCGGCTTGAAAAATTCCGTGTCCACGCCGTTGGAGATGCTATAGACCGGCTTTTTCAGGCCATAGCTTTCCAGCAGCCTCCGGGAGTACTCCGTGGGGGTCAGCACCACGTCCCCCAGGCCGTAGCAGAAGGTAATCCAGCGCTTGAACAGGGGGGCCAGGGCGTTGGAGCCCTTGAAGGAGGATTGGAAGTCCTCCATGGTGGAGTGGCCGTACCAGACCACTTTCCGCCGCCGGAGCTTGGCCCCCAGGGCCGCCAGCACGGAGTCCGGCAGGATGGTGTTCACATGGACGGCGGCGGCGTCCGGCGTCCAGCGGTCCGTGGTGGGCACGCCGGAGCGCCGGAGGCACTCCCGCTGGTGCCGGATGGCCTGTCCCACGCCGCTCTTGCCTACCAGCTTTTCCCCGCCTCCGTAAATATAGATGCGCATACAGCCTCCTTGCCGCAGTGGGTCTCCTCGCTGTGGCCTCCGCGTTTTTCCGGCCCGCGGCCCGCCTGTTTTTTAGGATGATTTCCCGATTTTGGGCGCACAAATCCAAGCGGACAGCCTGTCCGCTTTTTTTGCTCAGATTGAGTTTGTCACGTGAACCGCCAGGCTATGACGGCAAATTTTTCAAAAGCCGGGGAACAGCACCTTCCACAGGGCCACCAGCCCCATGCTGTACAGGGCGATGTTGAAGGGCTTCCCCAGGAGGATGATGGCGGTGTAGCGCCGCCAGCTCATGCTGGTGGTGCCCGCCAGGTAGCAGAGGAAGTCGTCCGGGGCGATGGGCAGGAAGATGGACCAGAAAAAGAGCTTGGCAAAGCGGTCCCGCTTCTCGGTCCAGGCGTCGTATTTCTCAATGGTCTTCTCGGAGAAGAGGAGGTAGAGCAGGGGCCGCCCGCAGTTCTTCGCCACAGCGAAGGCCAGCAGGGAGCCGACGCAGATGCCCACGTAGTTATAGGTAAAGCCCCAGATGGGCCCGAAGAGGACCACCCCCACCAGGCACCCCAGGCCCCCCGGCAGGATGGGCACCACCACCTGCACCGCCTGGAAGACGGTGAACAGCAGCGCCCCGGCGGGGCCCCACTTGCCCACCAGCTCCTGGAGCTTCTCCTGGGAGGTCAGGACCCCCGTCTGCCAGCCCCAGAGGGCCACCGCCACGCAGACGGCGAAGCCGATGAGGGACGCCGCCTGAAGGGCCCGCTTTTCAATGGGAACGGTTTTCATGCCGGTATCCTCCGTAAAGAACCCCGCTGGATCTGCTCCTCGTAAATGGCCTCCACCCGCTCCGCAAAGCGCTGGGCGGAGTACTCCTCCCCGGTCTCCCGGGCGGCGCGGGACAGGGCCTCCCGGCGCTGGGGATGAGCCAGGAAGTTCTCCAGCCGGGCCCGGAACTCCTCCTCATTGTGGTACTGCCAGCCGTTCTCTCCGTCCCGGACCACGCCCAGCAGGCAGGGGTCCGCCCGGCAGAGCACCGGCACGCCCGCCGCCAGGGCCTCGGCGTAGGTCAGGCCCTGGGTCTCGCTGGTGGAGGCGCTGACGAACAGGTCCCCCAGCTGATACCAGTCCGCCACCTGCTCCGCCGGGACCATGCCCGCGAAGACCACGTCGGGGGCGGCAAGTCCCAGGTCCGCCGCCGCGCCCTCCAGGCGCTTCCGGTCCGGCCCGTCCCCCACCAGGAGAAGCGTCATATCGCAGCGGCCCATGCGGGCCCGGAAGCGGAGGAGCTCCTCCACCTGCTTCTCCTCGGCCAGGCGGCCCACAAAGACAAGCACGGTCCGGTCCTGGGGGATGTCCAGGCTGGCCTTGAGGACGTTCTGCCGCAGGGGGTCCGGCTCGCCGCGGAAACGCCGCAGGTCGATGCCGGAGGGCACCACGAAGACGGGCTTTTGCACGCCGTAGCCCTGAAGGAGGAGCCGCACCTTCCCCGTGGGGGCGATGAGGCAGTCCGTGTGGGAGGCGGCCCAGCGGGTGAAGACGGCGGCGGCCTTCTTGCCAAAGCGGACGTTGGGAGAGAAGTAATGGGTATAGTCCTCATACACCGTGTGATAGGTGTGGACCAGGGGAATGTCCAGCTCCTCGGCGATGCGCCGGGCCAGGAAGAAGGTGGAGAACTCGCACTGGGAGTGGACCACGTCGGGGCCCCACTCCACGAGCTCCCGGACCCACTTCCCCGCCAGGGCCGTGCGCAGCCGGGCCCCGGGGTAGATGAGCCCCGCCGCCACGGAACCCAAGTATGTCACGCCGTCCCGCTTATAGGACCGGCGGTTCTGGGAGAGGGTGAGCACCCGGACCTCGTGGCCCCGGGCCTCCAGCTCCCGGCGGAGATTCTTCACCGAGGTGACGACGCCGTTCACCGCGGGGATGTACCAGTCGGATGTAATCAAGATTTTCATGGCAGACCTCGCTTCTCATGTCTCAAGTATATTACGGGGCACACCGGCGGGATTCTTCAAGCGTTTTGAAAAAATTTTCCCGCCTGTGTTATTGTACTATCGTATTAGAAATAATAATACAGTTAATACAGCTTGTCAAGGGGGACCGGGAGTTTTTTTCAGGGGGGAACCCGGTATGTTACCTGCAAGCATACACCATTTAATGGAAAAGGAAGTTACAAAAAGGGTACAGTTTTGTAACCCCTCGTTATTTTTGCCGGTCTTCGGGAGGATGAAAAAAAGCCCTGTCTTCATTGACAAGGCGGCGGATTTGTGTATAATGAAGATAGAAGGACGCTGCCGCATGGCAGTTGGCCCTATACAATCAACTCATGAGGTTGACCGTTCGGGTACCGGCCGGACGGTCAACACGCTTTTATGGTCAGTATGTAGGCCCAAAAGGCCAGGCATACCAGAAACCGAAGTACCAAGTACCACCGTCTTCTCCACATCAGCGTCACCTCCCTTCGATGCAATCTCCGGGAAATGAACCACCCCCTTTCGCAAGGAGATGGGCCAACCGCCTTTTTATGCAGCAGCGTCCTTCTGAACGTCATCATATCATCGACGCCGCGTCTTGTCAAATTTCGGGCCCGCCGGGGGCCCTTTTTCTATGCCCAGCGTAGCACGGAAATGTGTCCAGAGTCTTTCTGAAATCTTACAGTTCCGTCAGATTGAAAAACCGGGCCCCGCCGGCGGATGTATCCTGCCGGGCGGGGCCTGAAAAGAGAGGGCTCAGCCGTTTCCGCCCACCAGGCGGCTGTAGGCCCGGGCCGTCCAGGCGAAGACCAGGGCGTAGATCCCGCAGAAGGCCGCCAGGGTGCCCGCCGTGCAGAGGGCGAAGAGCTTCACGTCGTGGAGGTTGAACAACTCCATCATCTTGGCCAGCATGGGGAAGGCCACGAACACGTGGAGCGCCGCCGCCCCCAGGGGCAGGAAGAACACCAGCAGAATCTGGCTGTGGATGGAGGCGTTGACCTCCCGCCGGTCCATGCCCACCTGGCGGAGGATGAGGTAGCGCCGCTGATCCTCGTAGCCCTCGGAGATCTGCTTATAGTAGATAATCAGCACCGTGGCCAGCAGGAACAGGATGCCCAGGAAGACCCCCAGGAAGAGGAAGCCGCCGTACATGGCGTAGTACTCCTGGGCCTGATCCTGCTTGCTGGTGAAGCCCACGCCGTCGTCCCGCTGGCTCAGGTCATAGACCAGGCGCTCCGTCTGGGCCAGCTTCTCGCCGTAATCTTTCCCGGGCAGGTTCATCTGCACCCGGAACTGCCGGGCGCTACGGGAGGTGTCCAGGTCCATGATCTTCTCCGCCGTCTCCCGGTCCGCCACCACCAGGAAGAGGGTCGAGTCCTCCTGGCCCAGCAGGGACGTGGTGGCGTGGTGGATGGTCTCCGTGATCTCCTCCCGGACGTGGAAGGAGTAGGAGACGCTGTCGGCGCCGGTCTCCTTGGGGATGTTCTCCGGCCAGTCGGAGAAGTAGCTGGTGATGGTGAAGTCCGCCGGGAAGTCCGGGAGATTCCGGGTACAGGCCAGGACCTCGTCGGAGGCCAGGATATAGTCGCTTCCGGTGAGGCGGTTGTAGTCCTCCGCCGTCACCACCTCCACCTCGGTGCGGAGGCAGTTGGCGACCAGGTTCAGGGAGACCACCCCGTCCCGCACGCCGCAGTAGACCCAGTAGCGGGTGTAGTACCGGGAGTCCGTGAAGCCCCCGGAGGCCTCGGCGGCGGCGTGGACCTCCGCCATGTGGTCCATGGGGTCCCCCGGCTGGCGCTCCAGGTCCTGGATGAACTCAATGTCGTAGGGGAACATCTCGTTCAGGGCGTTGTCCAAGCCGATGTAGATGGCCACGGTGGTGGAGACCGTCACCAGCACCATGGTGGAGAGGATACAGATGCTGGCCAGGCCCACGGCATTCTGCTTCATCCGGTACAAAAGGCCGGAGACGGCGGTGAAGTGCCGGGTCTGGTAGTAAAATTTCGGGTTGGCCCGGAGGCGCTTCAGGACGGCGATGGACCCGGCGGTGAAGAGACAATAGGTGCCGACGATGACCAGGATCACCGCGATGAAGAACCAGAGCATGGCCTCGATGGGATTCTTCGTGGCAATCGCCAGGAAGTACCCGCCCCCCAGGGTCAGCACGCCCAGAAGGACCAGCAGCCATTTCGTCCGGGGCTCCCGCTCCCCGGCGGAGGCGCTGTGGAGCAGGTCCACGGGCTTGGCCCGGCTGAGGCGGAAGAGGTTCAGCACCAGGGTCAGCAGGAACAAAATGCCGAAGAGCGTGGCGGTCTGCGTGATGCCCAGGACGGAGATCTCCATGCCGAATTGGGCGGGGACCCGGGCCAGCTTCAAAAGCAGCAGGACCACGGCCTTGGAAAAGAGAATCCCCAGCAGCACGCCCCCCGCCAGGGTGATGGCGGCGCAGAACAGGGTCTCCCAGAAGCACATCCGGGCGATGTGCCGCTTTTCAAGGCCCAGAATGTTGTACAGCCCCAGCTCCCGCTGGCGGCGCTTCATGACGAAGCTGTTGGCGTAGAGCAGGATGACCGCCGAGAGCCCCGCCGCCACCAGACAGCCGATTCCGGCGAAGCTCTTGAGGTACATGGCCCCCCGAACGCTGTCCAGCCCGTTGTTGTAGGCCAGGAAGAGCAGGATGTAATACATGGCCGCCGTCACCACGCAGGAGAGCAGGTAGGGCCCGTAGAACCGCCCGTTCCGCGCCAGGTTCACCAGGGCCAGGCGGGGGAAGAAGCCGGACTTACGCACGGGGCTCACCGCCTTGCGTCAGCACCGTGAGGGTGTCGGAGATTTTGGCGAACTGGGCCTCGGCGCTCTGGCCGCCCCGGTAGAGCTGGTGATAGACCTGCCCGTCCCGGAGGAAGAGGACCCGCCCGGCGTGGCTGGCGGCCTTCACGGAGTGGGTGACCATGAGGATGGTCTGGCCCCCCTGGTTGATCTCCCCGAAGAGCTCCAGCAGGTTGTCGGAGGCCCGGGAGTCCAGGGCCCCGGTGGGCTCGTCGGCCAGGACGATCTGGGGGTCCGTGATGAGGGCCCGGGCCACGGCGCAGCGCTGCTTCTGCCCGCCGGAGACCTCGTAGGGGTATTTGGACAGGACCTCGGCGATGCCCAGCTGCTCCGCGATGGGCTGGAGCTTTTTCTTCATGACCCGGTAGTCCTTCCCCGCCAGGACCAGGGGCAGGAAGATGTTGTCCTGAAGGGAGAAGGTGTCCAGGAGGTTGAAGTCCTGGAACACAAAGCCCAGGTGGGACCGGCGGAAGGCCGCCAGGTCCCGCTCCCGGATGTCCGAGAGGGCCCGGCCATTCAGGAAGACCTCCCCGGCGGTGGGCCGGTCCAGGGCCGCCAGAATATTTAATAAGGTGGTCTTGCCGGAGCCGGACTCGCCCATGATGGCCACGTACTCCCCGGGCTCCACGGAGAAGTTCACATCCGCCAGGGCGGTGACCTGATTGCCGCCGAAGCGGGTGGTGTAAATTTTTTGCAGGTGCTGTACTTCCAGTAAAGGCATATCGGATTCCTCCTCTTGGGTGATGGCCTTATTGTACCAGGCCCGGGAATGAGATGCCATGGATTTACCTTACAGTTTTGGGCCGTGTCTTACATTTTTGTAAGATACGGCCCAAACTTTTCCTTGACATTTCCCCAAATTCCGATATAATAAATAGGCTTGCAGTTGCAGGCATATCCTTGCTCTCATCGGAGTATGAGGGCCATTTGTCCAAAAGGAGGTGCAAACATGGCAAAGGTTACTGCCAATTACGAGGTCGTGTATATCATCGACCCTGCACAGGGGGAGGAGAACATCGCCGCTTTGGTTGCGAAGTTCAAGACCCTGGCTGAGCAGAACGGCTCCGCCGTCGAGGTGGAGGAGTGGGGCGCCCGGCGTCTCGCCTATCCCATCGACTACAAGAACGACGGCTACTACGTGCTGATGAGCTTCACCAGCGAGCCGACCTTCCCCAAGGAGCTGGACCGCGTTCTCGGTATCACCGACGGCATCATGCGTTCCCTGATCGTCTGCAAGGGCGAGTGAGGAGGAACCCCGCATGCTGAACAAGATCATTCTCATGGGCCGTCTGACCCGTGACCCCGAGCTCCGCCGCACCCAGAGCGGCACCGCCGTCACATCCTTCTCCATCGCCTGCGACCGGGACTTCAAGTCCCAGAGCGGCGAGAAGGAGACGGACTTCATCGACGTGGTTGCCTGGCGGAATACGGCGGAATTCGTCAGCAAGTACTTCGCCAAGGGCCGCATGGCCGTGGTGGAGGGCCGGCTGCAGATCCGCGACTGGACCGACCGGGAGGGCGGCAAGCGCCGCAGCGCCGAGGTCGTGGCGGACAACGTCTACTTCGGGGACTCCAAGCGGGACAGCGGCGGAGAGTACGGCGGCTCCTCCTACGGAGCGCCCCCCGCCTACGGCGCCCCCGCCTCTTCCGGGCGGGCTTCCGCCTCCGGCTTTGGAGGAGGGTCCGACTTCGCCGAGATCGGCGAGGAAGACGGCGAGCTGCCGTTTTGAATTTGATAAGGAGGAAATCTCATGGCTTTCGATCGTGAATCCCGGCCCGCCCGCCCGACGCGGGGCAAGCGCCGCAAGGTCTGCCAGTTCTGCGCCGAGAAGTGCGAGCATATCGACTATAAGGACGCCGCCAAGCTGCGCCGCTTCATTTCCGAGCGCGCCAAGATCCTGCCCCGCAGGACCACCGGCACCTGCGCCATGCATCAGCGCCAGCTGACTGAGGCCATCAAGCGGGCCCGTCAGATCGCCCTGCTGCCCTACGTCACCGACTGACGGAGGAACGAGGAAGTAAAAGAGTCCGGTCCGTCCCCAAGGGGCGGGCCGGGCCTTTCCTAAGGCAAAAATTTCGTTTCCCGGCGGAAAAGGACTTGATTTTTCCTGCCGATTCGTTTATAATAACAGCGTTGTGAAAATGGAATAGGCAGGGTTAGTACATCGGTAGTACAACGGCTTCCCAAGCCGTGGAGGCGGGTTCGATTCCCGTACCCTGCTCCATGAGGGGCCCTGGAACCGCAATGGTTCCAGGGCTTTTCCGTTCCTTATGGAGCCGGGTTTCCCTTTAGTTTCCCTTATCAACCGGAAACGCTCTTGATGAATTTCTGCATCCTCTCCGCGCTGTCCCGCTTCATTTGGTCCGTCACATGGCCGTAGACATCCAGGGTAAAGGCGGCGGTGGCGTGCCCCAAGTTGCCCTGGACAGTCTTGATATCATCCCCGCTTTTGATTGCGGCGACGGCATAGGTGTGACGAAGGTCATGCACTCTGGCATCCGGTCGGCCAATCAGCGCCACCAACCGCTTATAGTTGTTATAGACGGTATACGGAGAGAGATGTCTTCCCAGCTCGTCGGTGAACACCAGGTCGCTGTCCTCCCAGGCCGGGCCCGCCCGCAGACGCCACTCCGCCTGACGGCTCCGCTGGCGGCGAAGCAACTCCATCACGAAATCGGCGGGTGTGATCCGACGCCATCTGTCGTTCTTGAGGGACACAAGGCTATACCGGCGTTCCCCGGTCTCATCTTTGGCCCGCTGGAGCTGCCTGTCGATTAGTAATGTACCCTTGTCGAAGTCAACGCGGTCCCAGGCAAGGCCCAGCACCTCGCCCTTCCGTAGCCCTGTAAAAAGAGTGACGAGGTACAATAGCTCGAAGCGGTGACCTTGTACCGCCTCCAGGAACCGGCGGATAGCGTCATCGTCCAGCGGCTTGATGTCCTTCTTTACGACCCGAGGCAGTGCGCAGGGCTCTGAAGGATTTACCCGCAGATACCCGATCATAACGGCCTGTTGAAGAGCTTCATGGAGCACTCCATGGATATTCTTTATAGTTTTGGGAGATAGGCCATTTTTACGAAGGCCATTGTAAAAATGCTGGATGGTGTGCGCGTTCAGTATGTCAAGTCTGGCTGCCCCCAATTCCGGCTGAAGGTGATTTTTGATGATACTACGATATGCTTCTTGAGTCCTTGGTTTGATACCGACCAAGTAATCCTGTTCCCAGGCCGTAAGCCATTGCCCAACTGTCAGCTTACACGCCTCCTGGAAAATACCCTGCCCGATCTCCGCCGTGATCTCCCGGAGCTTCTGGGCGACCTCGGCCTGGGTTTTCCCGGAGATGGAGTGCTGCTTTTGCTTCCCCGTTTTGGGGTCAAAGCCGCAGGTGTAGCGGGCCTCCCAGTATGTATACTCTTTCCCGTTCTTCTTCACAATCTTCTTTCGGATGGACCCGTCCCCAGAGGCGGCCCGTCCTCTTTTTTTACCGCGCGGCATGATCTATACCTCCTTCCGCCGCCCGGCAGGAATCATCCTCCATCGTAAGCGGCGCGGTGGTATCTGTCCAGGACACGTTTGTCCCGGTTCCGCCGGTCAAGTATTCCAGCAACTCGTGCTTCAGAATGCGGATCTGCTTGCCGGCACGAATACTCTTGATCTGGCCGGAGCGGACCAGAGCAAAGGCCGTATTCCTGCCGATGCAGAGAATGGGCATCAGTTCCTCCACCGTCAGCACCAAGGGGATATCGTGGAAGGACAGGGGGCGCTCAGTCATCCTGATCACCTTCCTCCCAGGTGATGGAGCAGTCACGGAGGAACGCCCAGAGCGCCCTCTCCGCTTCTTCAGCTTTCTGTCCCGGCTTCAGGTAGAGAGCACATCCCGTTGCTGCGCCGGTGAGATCTCTTTTGAGCCGCGCCTCCAGAAGACTGTCGAGCTCGACAGTGCGTGGAGTACCGTCCGCACTCGTGTAGGTGAGCTCCCGCTCCTCCACCGCTCTGGCCGCTGACTCCAGTGTGAGCGCGAAGCACTCGCCGGGGCAGAGACTGGCGCGTCGGCAGAGGTACAGGATCGACACGTAGTCCTCCCGCCCCCATGCCAGCGCGTAGTCCAGCGCATGGTCGAACTTATTTTCACGCCAGTTCATCACTGGCACTTTTCTGCAACCTGTCATAAATATTGCCCCTCTAATCCGCCTGTTTTACAATTGTCTCCCTCCCCCGAGTAATCACCCTCTCCTATATAGTCAACATTAAAAATCGAATCGTGAGAGGCCACTTTTTCGGAAACAGATATCCTAGAGCCCGTTCCCAAACGATTAGGATTCTTCCCAAAGCGGAATGGATACAGCGAACAGTCTTTAGACGGGCAAAGACGGACCTCTTTGTATTGTCCACAGCAGCACTCTAAACATTTCCTACGAATTGCCTTTAACGGTGTCATAAACAAATTCCTCCTTGATTTTCACCCAGGAGGCTGATACAATGATTTCAGCGGCCGCAAAAGGGTATACTTACCCCTGGGTGGTTGTGTTAGGAGCGCTCACATCTTCTTGGCGGGAGGGTGGGCGCTCTGCCTTATTCCTTGTTTAGTTCTGCTTTTACTAATTGTACGCCTCGGTTAATAACTTCTGTTTTTGAAATACTCAAGCGTTCTGCACATTCTTCTATCAGTGCGAACTCATTAGGGGCTAATCGGATTTCAAGGCGTTTGGTCTTTTTGTTGCAGGTTGGTCTCCCTGTTCTCGGGGACAATTTCATCACCTCTCTTTTGCCCGTACGTTATTTATAACACTTGTACGGGCAAAAGTCAAGCTCAAAATAATAATTATTTTCCTCTTGCATATACTGGCTTAGCCGTGCTATAATAAGCATAGCTAAGAGGTTGATGATACTCCATGGTGTCACAACAAAGGCAGAACCCCGAAGAGTAGCGGCTCTTCGGGGTTCATTTTGCCTTTAGGCTTACTGTCCCTTACGGTGCCGGTCAAGCCATTTGCGGACGTAGTAGGCGGCTACGTTCGCTACAACCGACACTAAGAGGTTCATAATATACTCCATGATGTCACCCCCTCCCTGCTGCCAGGTATAGGGTGGGACAGCGGGGACATTATACCAGGGTTTAACAAAATACGCAAGGATATAAAACAGTTACTCAACATTGCCTCTGCGGTTTCCTATGCAGTTTGACGGCGCTGGGCGCACAAAAAACGGGATGTGTCCAACTTGAACACATCCCGTTTTTCGTTTGCTTAGAGAATTACAGACCTTGCTTATCTAAACCGGAACCCGATACCACACTGCTTCATGATTGCGTTTGCGGTATGACGCGATTTGATTTTCGTGTCGACCGTCACGCTGCGCCCTGTGATTGGGCTGTACCAGATATCGTGGTCGCCCTTTCCCCGTCGCAAAAAAGAACAGCCGTTTTGCGTGAGCACATCACGCACCCGCTTCTCGTACTCTGCCATTACAGAGCAATCCTCTCCAGACGCTCTGCCTGGAAACTCAGGGCGGTCGGACGCTTTGCTCCGTTCAGCTCCAACAGCTCCGGGGCGGCAAAGCGGACCCGCTCCAGCAGCGCGTCAAAGGAACCGGACTCCAGGACAAGGCCGGGGATGTCGTCGCTGGTGGCGACCCACACGCCGGCCTCCGAGTCCCAGATCAATTTCACTACGTACTCCATGCAGAGACACCTCCCGCCTTTAGTATAACACAAAACCGCCATGAGGACACCGCCGGTTACTCGGCGCTGTCCTCTTTTTTTCTCTGCGCTGCCTCCTGCTCCGCCAGCTGTGCGACCTTGAACTCGATGAAGGCCATGACCTCTTTCTGAACCTCCGGCGGGAAGCTGTTGTAGCGCCGCACAAGGTAGTTCTGCTCTGGACCTCGAGTGGAATTGATGACATCCTCTCCTACCAGATCATTGAGCGTCACGCCGAGATAGGATGCCAGCATATAGACTTTTTCAACAGAGGGGATGCTGCCGCGCCCTTTTATCTGGCTTATAAAACTCGCCCCTACTCCACTCTCGCGGCACGCAACCGTCGGCTTGATCCCTCGTTGCTCGCAATATTTTTTGATGTTTTGCACAAAAAGTTCTCTGTCCATA
>CAJUOD010000013.1 GCA_910587875.1 uncultured Oscillibacter sp.
CTCCAGGGAGTTGACGGAGATGCAGCGGTCCGCCCGGAGCACGTCGTACATATAGAGCTCGTCGACCCGCTTCTTGGCCTCGTCCTGGAACGCCTGGTCGCTGGGGGCGAAGTCCGTGTACTTATAGCCGAAGAGCTCGTCGGAGATCTCCCCGGTCAGCAGCACCCGGATATCCGTCCGCTCGTGGATGGCCTTGCAGCAGAGGTACATGCCCATGCTGGCCCGGATGGTGGTGATGTCCCAGGTGCCAAGCTTGGCGATGAGCCCGTCCAGGGTGTCCAGAACCTCCTCCCGGGTCATGAGGACCTCGGTGTGGTCGGCCCCGATGTAGTCCGCCGCCTCCCGGGCGTATTTCAGGTCGATGGCGTCCGTGTCCATGCCGATGGCGAAGGTCCGGATTTTCTTCCCCAGCACGATGGAGCTGATGGCGCAGACCAGGCTGGAGTCCAGCCCGCCGGAGAGCAGGAAGCCCAGGGGCGCGTCGGCGTCCAGGCGCTTGTCGACCCCGGCGATGAGCTTGTCGCGGATATGTTTGCAGGCGGTCTCCAGGTCGTCCCGGCAGTACTCCTCCACGGTGGTCAGGTCGGCGTAGCGGACGAATTGTCCCCCGGCGTAGTAGTGTCCCGGCGGGAAGGGGCGGACCTCCTTGCACAGGCCCACCAGGTTTTTGGCCTCGCTGGCGAAGACGATGCCCCCCGCCCGGTCGTAGCCGTAGAACAGTGGCCGGATGCCGATGGGGTCCCGGGCGGCGATGAGGGAGTCCGTCCTCCCGTCATAGAGGACCAGGGCGAACTCCGCGTCCAGCCGGGAGAACATCTCCAGGCCGTACTCCCGGTAGAGGGGGAGCAGGATCTCGCAGTCGCTGCCGCTCTTGAAGGTATAGCCCTTTTCCTGGAGCTGCCGCTTCAGGGGGCGGAAGCCGTAAATCTCACCGTTGCAGACCAGGTAGTCCTCCCCCAGCTGGAAGGGCTGCATGCCCTCCGGGGTCAGGCCCATGATGGCCAGGCGGTGGAAGCAGAGCCAGCCCGTGGGGGTCTCCACGACCCGGGACATGTCGGGCCCCCGGGAGACGGTCCGGTCGAAGAAGGGCATGAGCTCCTCCTTCGTGATTTCCTTCTTCTCAAAACCCATGATGGAACACATAGAAAGCACCTCCGAATGAAAATAAAAACGCAGCTATCTCCTGAATCCTCAGGACGAATAGCTGCTATCCGCGGTGCCACCTGACTTACCTCCCCGTCGGACCGGGGGCGGTCACCTTCAAGGCTCCAACAAGCCCGTGTGGGATAACGGTCACAACCCGCCGCGCCTACTGCCGGGGAAGGGAGAGGTTCCCCGGGTTCAGCTTGGAGCTACGGAGTGTTCTTCCCGGAGGCTCTTTGCGCGGGGCTTGCACTGTCCCCCGCTCGCTGGGGCGGAACGCCCTCCGGTACTTTTCTCCATCAACGCCGTTCGCTTAATCGCTTTGTTGTGTGAAAGCTTACACCCCGGACGGGGCCGCTGTCAATGGAGGATGTGACAAAATCCAGGGGCCTCACGTAGTCATATTTCTACATAGTTGTATGATGTCTTTTCTCCGCGCACAAAACGGCGTGGTCTGACTTTAAATGGGAAAAGCCGGGGCTGCTCCACGGTCTCGGAGCAGCCCCGGCAGGGGATTTGATTCCCAAAAATCGGCTCAGTAATGCCGCACCACGGCGGCCACCTTGCCCAGGATTTTGGCGTAGGTGCCGTCGATGGGGGAGTAGTCGTCGTTCTCCGGCAGCAGCCAGACCTGACCCCCCCGGAGGGAGAGGCGCTTCACCGTGGCCTCGTCCTCAATCAGGGCCACCACGATCTCCCCGTGGCGGGCGGTGGGCTGGCTGTGGACCACCACCAGGTCTCCGGGCAGGATGCCCGCGTTCAGCATGGACTCGCCCCGGACCCGCAGGGCGAAGTACTCCCCCTCCCGGCCTCCGGCGTCGAAGGGGAGGTAGTCCTCGATGCACTCCTCCGCCAGGATGGGGCTTCCGGCGGCCACATTGCCCACGATGGGCACCCGGTCCCTGGGGGCGGGGGCTTCCGTCAAGGCGATGGCCCGGCCCTTTCCGGCGCCCTTGGCGATGACCCCGGCCTCCTCCAGGTGCTTGAGGTGGAAGTGGACGGTGGAGGGGGACTTGAGCCCCACCGCGTCGCCGATCTCCCGGACGGAGGGCGGGTAGCCCTGGGTCTGGATGCAGGAGACGATGTAGTCGTAAACCTTCTGCTGCATATGGGTGAGCTTCGCCATAAAGAGGACCTCCCCGGCGCCCTGAGGGCGCGGTCATTTTCATCAGTATAGCACACAGGAGGGCAAAAAGCAAACATTTGTTTGAAAAAATTTCAACAAGAAAAACCGCCCCTCAGGGACTCCTGAGGAGCGGTCTCTTTTGCTTCGCTCAGCCGAGGATCAGCAGGATCAGGGTCAGGACCAGGAACAGGGCGCCGATCCACTTGGTGGCCCGGGCCAGCTTGGCGTCCATGGTCTTGGCCTTGTTCTTGGCCAGGAAGGAGTCGGCCACGCCGCCGATGGCGCCGGAGAGGCCGGCGCTCTTGCCGGACTGGAACAGGACAATGAGGATGATGCCCAGCCCGCAGAGGAGCTGCAAAATGGTGATGGCGAGTTTCAAGACGTTCTACCTCCAAATTGAATCACGCGAAGCGTGAAGCGTTGTTTGACAGCTTCCTATCATACCACAACGTTTCCCGGTTTTCAAGGGGTATTCGAGAAAATTCTCCGGGAATTCTCCAGGGGCTCAGCCCTGGTCCCGCATGTCCGCCTTGAGCTCCGCCAGGGTGAGGCCCTCGGCCTCCCAGTCGGCCTCCAGCACGGGGGCCAGGGAGACGGAGATGTACAGGCTGTTGCCCGCCTCATAGGCCCCGGAAGTGACGCCCACCACATGGCCGTAGACGTTCAGCAGAGCCCCGCCGCTGCTCCCGTGGGAGATATCCGCGGTGTTGACTACGCAGGGGGCGCTGAATTTCGAGATCTGGTGGTCCGTGGCGCTGACGATGCCCTCGCTGATGGCGGGGGTGATGCCCAGGGGCACGCCCAGGGTGTAGATCCGGTCCCCCCGGCGGAGGGCGGGTTCCTCCGCGATTTCCAGGAAGGAGAAGAAGGGGACCTCGGTCTTATCCGTGGAGGTTTTGGAGACCCGCAGCAGGACCAGGTCGGCGTCCGGGTCGGCGAACAGCACCCGGTCCACCGGGAAGGTCTCTCCAGTGATGAGGGTGGCGGTGGCCCGGACGGCGCCCTCGATGGTGTGGTAGTTGGTGACGGCCAGCCCGTCGGCGGAGACGAAGAAGCCGCTGCCCCCGTTGCTCCGGAGGTCCTTTTTATAGGCGTTTTCCGTGTAGTACACGTCCAGCTGGAAGGCGGCGGCCATGTGCCGGTCCGCGACCTGCCGGGCGCTGAGCTCCTCCGGGAAGAGGGGCTGAATCTGGGCCTGGGTGCAGCGGCCCTTCTCCGCCAGGCCCTGGGCCAGGGTGCCGCCCTCCCCGGCGGGGAAGGTCAGGGCGTCCAGGGCCAGCTGGTAGAGATCCCCCAGGGTGAGGGTCTCGCCATAGTCCCGGGTGGTCAGGGCCGCCCGGCGGGCGAAGAGGTCCGCGTTCTCGCCGGTGAAGCCCTCATAGCCCAGCAGCCGCAGCAGGGAGGCGCAGAACTCGGCGGTAGGCAGGGGCTCGTCCTGTCCGCCGGTGACGGTGACCCAGCCCTTGGACACGGCGTAGTCCTGGGCGCCGGAGGGCATGTCTGCCCGGACGGCACCGGAGAGGCGCACCAGCAGGTTTGTCCCGTCCAGCCGGTCGGCGGGGCGGTTCAAGACCTCATCCGAGGGGACGGCGTCGATGAGGCCGAGGCCCGCCAGGGTCCCGGCGGCCCGGCGGGATTCCCCTTCCAGGGCGGCGGCGGAGGGGACCGCGCCCAGAAGCAGGATCAAGGCGCAGAGCAGGGAGAGAATACGTGTTTTCATGGGATAAGCCTCCGTTAAGAATAGTCGTTTTATTGTAGCACGGCGGGGCGGGCTTTGCAAGCCCGCCCCTACTGGACAGGCGTGGAAAAGTCTGGTATACTCAAAAAGCGGACCTTTCCCCGGACGCCGGGATATTAACATGATAAAGGAGAACGCTGAAATGGAACTGAAGGAAATCCTTGGAAAGTGCGACCACACCCTGCTGGCCCAGGGAGCCACCTGGGAGGAGATCAAGGCCATCTGCGACGACGGGATGAAATATGGGTGCGCCAGCGTCTGCATCCCCGCCAGCTACGTGAAACAGGCGGCGGAGTACGTCCAGGGCAAGCTGCCCATCTGCACCGTCATCGGCTTCCCCAACGGGTACGACACCACCATGGCGAAATGCTTCATGGCCTCCGAAGCGGTCAAGGACGGAGCCAGCGAGGTGGACATGGTCATCAACATCGGCTGGGTGAAGGACCGGAAATGGGACGAGCTGCTTCAGGAGATCATGTTTGTGAAAGCGGCCTGCGCGGGGAAGCTTCTGAAGGTCATCATCGAGTGCTGCCTCCTCACGGACGAGGAGAAAATCCAAATGTGCGGCATCGTCACCGCCGCCGGGGCGGACTACATCAAGACCTCCACGGGCTTCGGCGGCGGCGGGGCCACCCGGGAGGACGTGGCCCTGTTCGCCAAGCACATCGGGCCCAATGTGAAAATCAAGGCCGCCGGAGGCATCGCGGATCTGAAGGATGCGGAGGACTTTATCAACCTGGGGGCCTCCCGCCTGGGCACCAGCCGCATCGTCAAGGCCGTGAAGGCCATGGAGGGCTGAGATGGGCACCCCGCACAACGAGGCCGCCCAGGGCGATTTTGCCAAAACGGTCCTCATGCCCGGCGACCCCCTCCGGGCGAAGTTCATCGCGGAGACCTTCTTGGAAAGCCCCCGGCTGGTGAACAACGTCCGGGGCATCCAGGGCTGGACGGGGACTTACCACGGCGTCCCGGTCTCCGCCATGGCTTCCGGCATGGGTATCCCCAGCATCGGCATCTACGCCCACGAGCTCTTCCACTTCTACGGGGTGGAGAATATCATCCGGGTGGGCACCACCGGAGCCCTCAGCGAGAAGCTGAAGCTCCGGGACGTGGTCCTGGCCCAGGGGGCCTGCACAGACTCCAATTTCGCCAGCCACCTGCGGCTCCCCGGCGTCTTCGCCCCCATCGCGGACTTTACCCTGCTGGAGGCCGCCGTGGCGGCGGCCCGGAAAAAGGGCGTGGAGCCCCCAGTGGGCAATATTCTAAGCTCTGACGTGTTCTATTACAAGCACGGCAGCGGCCTGGAGTGGGCCCCCATGGGGGTGCTGGCCATCGACATGGAGACGGCGGGCCTCTACACCACCGCCGCCGAGGCGGGCAAGCGGGCCCTGACCATCTGCACCGTCACGGACAACCTGGTGACAAAGGAGCAGCTTCCCCCGGCGGAGCGGCAGAGCTCCCTGACGGAGATGATGGAGATCGCCCTGGAGACCGCCGTCCAAATGGCGGGAAGGTGAGAGGACGGGATTCCGGCGTTTTTCCCAAAAGGAAAACATTTTGCAAATTTCCTTGAAATTGATGGAAGGTATTGTTATAATGGGCTTGGCCCTCTGAGGCCGAGATCTCCGGCCCTGCCCGGAGAAACATATGGAAGGAAGGTTGATACCAATGAAGAAGTTATTTGCGATCCTGCTGACTTTGGCGATGGTTCTGTCCCTGGCCGCCTGCGGCGGCGGAGACTCCGGCAAGACCGACGCGCCCGCCGACGGCGGCGCCCAGCAGGAGCCCGCCCAGACCCCCGCCGAACCCGCCGACGACGGCGGCTCTGAGGGCGGAGCGGACATCCGGGTCGCCATGATCACGGACTACGGCGACATCACGGACCAGTCCTTCAACCAGACCACCTACGAGGCCAGCAAGGCCTGGTGCGAGGCCAACGGCGTGGAATTCACCTACTACAAGCCCGCCGGAGACTCCACCGCCGAGCGCGTGGCCATGGTGGAAAAGGCCGCGGACGAGGACTACAATGTCATCGTCATGCCGGGCTTCGCCTTCGGCGAGACCATTACGGAAGTGGCCGACGTCTATCCTGAGATCAGCTTCATCGCCCTGGACGTCAGCGAGGGCGACGTGGGCGGAACGGTGCCCGGCAATGTGTACTGCGCCGTCTATAAGGAAGAGCTCTGCGGCTACATGGCCGGCTACGCCGCCGTGAAGCTGGGCTACACCCACCTGGGCTACCTGGGCGGCATGGCCGTTCCCGCCGTGCAGCGCTTCGGCTACGGCTATGTCCAGGGCATCGACGCCGCGGCCGGCGAGCTGGGCGTGGACGCCACTGTGGAATATGTCTACGGCAACCAGTTCTTCGGAGACCCCGATATCACGGCCTACACCGACAACTGGTATCAGAACCTGGGCGTGGAATGCGTCTTCGCCTGCGGCGGCGGCATCTGCACCTCCGCCGGTGAGGCGGCCGCCAAGGTCCCCGGAACCAAGGTCATCGGCGTGGACGTGGACCAGAGCTTCAACCTGGACGCGGCCTACGGCGAGGGCGTGACCCTGACCTCCGCCATGAAGGGCCTGGCCGCCACGGTCAACCACATGCTGGACGAAGTGGCCGCGGGGAACTTCGGCAACTACGCCGGCAAGGCCGAGGCCCTGGGCCTGGTCTCCGGTGACGATCCCAGTGCCAACTACGTGCTGATCCCCATGGAGACCACCCAGTGGGGCGACGGCTTCTCCCAGGACGACTACAAGGCCCTGGTGAAGGATATGTTCGACGGGAAAATCACGGTCTCCGACGATATCTCCGCCATGCCCGCCGTCTCCAATATCACGGTCAACGATCTGGGCAACATCAAATAATCAACCCCTCAGGCAAAACGAGGACGGGATGTTCCCGTCCTCGTTTTTTTGCCCTCCTCGGCCCGTCGGGCCTTGTAAAAATTTGCAAAAAATGCTTTGAAATCTCCGCCGGGTTATGGTATAATAAACAAGAGCCGTTTTTTCAAGGACGGCTTCGGGAAACAGAGAAGGAGGAGGTTGTGAAATTGGAACAGAGTTACGCCATTGAGATGCTGAACATCACCAAGCGGTTCCCGGGCATCGTGGCCAACGACAATATCACGTTACAGCTGAAAAAGGGCGAGATCCACGCCCTGCTGGGCGAAAACGGCGCCGGAAAATCCACGCTGATGAGCGTGCTGTTCGGCCTGTACCAGCCGGAGGAGGGCGTGATCAAAAAGGACGGCCAGGTGGTCTCCATCAAGGACCCCAACGACGCCAACGACTTGGGAATCGGAATGGTTCACCAGCACTTCAAGCTGGTGGAGTGTTTCACCGTCCTGGACAACATCATCATGGGCGTGGAGCCCTGCAAGCACGGCTTCCTCCAGAAGGGGGAGGCCCGGGAGAAGGTGCTGGCCCTGTCCGAGAAGTACGGCCTCCGGGTGGACCCGGACGCCCTGATCGAGGACATCACCGTGGGCATGCAGCAGCGCACCGAGATTCTCAAGATGCTGTACCGGGAGAACGAGATTTTGATCTTCGACGAGCCCACCGCCGTGCTGACCCCCCAGGAGATCGACGAGCTGATGCAGATCATGCGGAACCTCTCCGCCGAGGGGAAGAGCATCCTGTTCATCTCCCACAAGCTCAATGAGATCATGGCCGTGGCGAACCGCTGCTCCGTGCTCCGGAAGGGCAAGTACATCGGCACCGTGGACATCGCGACGACCTCTCAGGAGGAGCTGAGCCGCATGATGGTGGGCCGGGACGTGAACTTCGTGGTGGAGAAGGAGCCCTCCAAGCCCGGCGACGTGGTGCTGGACGTGAAGGGCATGACCGTGGCCTCCAAGCGGCACAAAAACAACGCGGTGAAGGATGTGAGCTTCCAGGTCCGCCGGGGCGAGATTGTCTGCATCGCGGGCATCGACGGCAACGGACAGACGGAGCTGGTCTACGGCCTCACGGGCCTGGAGCCCCTGAAGGAGGGCACCCTGACCCTGAATGGGCAGGACATCACCAAGGCCCCCATCCGGAAGCGGAACACCTCCGGCATGAGCCACATCCCCGAGGACCGGCATAAGCACGGTCTGGTACTGGACTACACCCTGGAGGACAACATGGTGCTCCAGCGGTATTTCGAGAGCCACTTTGTCACCCCGGCGGGCTTCCTGAAGCGCCGGGCCATCCGGGAGTACGCCGTGGGCCTCATCGAGCAGTACGACGTGCGGTCCGGCCAGGGCCCCGTGACGGCGGCCCGGAGCATGTCCGGCGGCAACCAGCAGAAGGCCATCATCGCCCGGGAGATCGACAAGGACCCGGAGCTGCTCATCGCCGTCCAGCCCACCCGGGGTCTGGACGTGGGCGCCATTGAGTACATCCACAAGCAGATCGTGGCCCAGCGGGACGCCGGAAAGGGCGTGCTGCTGGTCAGCCTGGAGCTGGACGAGGTCATGAACGTCTCCGACCGGATCCTCGTCATGTACGAGGGCGAGATCGTGGGCGAGTTCGACCCCAAGGAAGTCACGGTGGAAGAGCTGGGCCTCTACATGGCCGGCGCGAAGAAGAAGGGGGCGTAAGGCATGAAAAAAGAAAAGACCTCCCTGCTGCGCAACGGCGCGGTCCAGACCCTGCTGGCCTCCCTGCTGTGCATCCTCATCGGCCTGCTGGTGGGCTACATCGCCCTGCTCCTCATCAACCCCGCCGGGGCCAACGGGGCCATCCTGGCGATTGTGGAGAACTTCATGACCTACTCCAAGTCCACGGCCCAGCTCCGTTATTTCGGCAGCACCCTGGTGAAGACCGCCCCCCTGCTGATGTGCAGCCTGTCGGTGCTCTTCGCCTATAAGGTGGGCCTGTTCAACATCGGCGCAGCGGGCCAGTATGTCGTCGGGACCGGCGCGGCCCTGTACTGCGCCCTGGGGCTGAAGCTGCCCTGGTTCCTGTGCCTCATCGCCGCCATCGCCGCCGGGGCCGCCCTGGGGGCCGTCTCCGGTGTGCTGAAGGCCTACTGCAACGTCAACGAGGTCATCTCCTGCATCATGCTGAACTGGATCAGCCTCTACGCGGTGAACATGCTGCTGACCCTGGTGAAGGAGGAGACCAGCCCCTACACCTTCACCCTGGCCAGCACCAACGAGGGGGCCATGCTTCCCTCCCTGGGCCTGGGGGCCCTGTTCAGCAAGAACCAGTACGTGGGCCTGGCGATTCCCCTGGCCATCCTGACGGCGGTGCTGGTGTGGGTTTTGCTGGAGAAAACCAAGCTGGGCTATGAGCTGAAAGCCACCGGCTGCAACAAGTTCGCCGCCAAGTACTGCGGCATGCGGGAGCGGAAGAACCTGATTCTGACCATGGCCATCGCCGGCGGCCTCGCCGGCATGGGCGCGGCCATGCTGTTCCTCTCCGGCTTCGAGCAGTGGCAGTGCACCCAGTCCGCCGTCCCCGCCATGGGCTTCAACGGCATCGCCGCCGCCTTCCTGGGGGGCCTGAACCCCATCGGGGCCATCTTCTCCTCCTACTTCATCCAGCACATCACCAACGGAGGCGCGTATGTGGACAAAACCATGTACTCCTCCCAGATCTCCGACTTCATCTCGGCCCTGATCATCTACCTCTGCGGCTTTGTCCTCTTCTTCAAGACGGCGCTGAACGCCTGGCTGAATCGCCGGGACGAGAAAAAGAACGCGGCCGCTGAGAAAGGAGGCGACGGGAAATGATCCTTCTGCTGCAATACACCCTGATCTTCGCGTCGGTGCTTCTGCTGGTGGCCCTGGGCGGCTGCTTCTCGGAGCACTCCGGCGTCATCAACATCGGCCTGGAGGGCATCATGGTCATGGGCGCCCTGGGCGGCGCGCTGATGATGAAATTCCTCCCCGACAGCACCCCCGCCTTCGCCATGATCCTGCTGGTGGTTCTGGCCGCCATCGCCCTGGGCGTGATTTACTCCCTGCTGCTGGCTGTCGCCGCCATCAACTTCAAGGCGGACCAGACCCTGGTGGGCACGGCCATGAACCTCCTTGGCACGGCGGCGGCCACGGTCTTCGTCAAGGCCATGAATACGGCGGAAAGCGTGGACAACGTGTCCTCCACCATCCAGTATATCAACGCGAAAAAGGCCTTCCTGGTGAACATCGGCAGCTTTGAGTTCAACTGGTTCATGCTGCTGGCCCTGCTGGCCCTCATCGGGTCCTACGTCTCCCTGTACAAGACTCGGTTCGGCCTCCGGCTCATGGCCTGCGGCGAGCACCCCCAGGCGGCGGACAGCGTGGGCATCAACGTCTACAAAATGCGCTACGCCGGCGTGCTGATCTCCGGCATGCTGGGCGGTCTGGGCGGCATCGTGTACATCACGGCGGGCGTCAGCGAATGGAAATTTGAGAACGGCGTGGCGGGCTTCGGCTTCCTGGCCCTGGCCGTCATGATCTTCGGCCAGTGGAAGCCCACCCGCATCGCCCTGGCGGCGCTGCTGTTCGGCTTCTGCCGCGCCCTGGGCAACGTGTACTCCGGCTTCGACTTCCTGAAGGCCCTGAATCTCCCGGCGGCCATGTACAACATGCTGCCCTACATCATCTCCCTGGTGGTCCTGGCCTTCACGTCCAAGAAGTCCCGGGCCCCCAAGGCGGAAGGTATCCCCTATGATAAGGGGCAGAGGTAAGTACAAAACGTCATATCCTGTCGAACCAATACGAAAGGGAGCGGCCCCACCGGGCCGCTCCCTTTTTCCGTCAGAAGAGATAAAGGCTGACAAGCGCCGCCAGCCCCGCCGCCAGCAGGGCCTGGAGGGCCTTGCCCGTCACATAGGTCCGGAGCCGCAGCCCGCTGTCCTCCAGTACCGCCGCCGTCTGGCAGAGGATGGAGACCCCGCCCCAGCCTGCACAGGCGGAGGCCAGGATGAAGCCCTCCCGATCCGCCGCCAGCAGGGGCGTCAGAGAGAAGAGCTCCAGGAAGCCCGTCAGCCCGGCCCCCAGGGGCCCGCTAAGCCCTGCCAGGGGGCTGGCCAGCACGTAGAAGAAGATCACAAAACCGCAGACGTAGACCATGCTGACACAGGCGTTTTTCACCCCCTCCACGAAGGCGGCGGGCAGGGAGGGGCAGGGGGAAACCCTTGGCAGGGCCTGCCGCCCAATGGGTTTGCCGCTGCCCCGGAAGAAAAAGCCCGTCAGCAGGGCGGAGAGCACGTGGATGAGCCACAGGTAGACCCCCGCCCGGGGACTGCCGAAGACCCCACCCCCCAGGACGCTGAGGAGAAACACCGGGTTGGAGTTATTGCAGAAGCCCAGGAGCCGCTCCGCCTCCCCGGCGGTGAGGAGGCCCTTTTTGTGGAGCTCCGCCGCCGTCCGGGCCCCGATGGGATAGCCCCCCACCAGCCCCAGCAGCAGGGCGGACCCGGCGGGGCCCGGGAGGCGGTATACATTCATCAGCCCCGCCAGGCGGGGGGCGGCCCACTCCCCGAAGCCCAGGGACACCAGCATGGTGGACGCCGCCATGAAGGGAAACAGGGCGGGAATCACCGACCGGCCGCAGAGGGCCAGCCCCGCCCCGGCGGCGGCCCGGACCTCTCCCGCGTCCGCCAGGAACCAGACCAGAAGGCCGCAGAGCGGCAGACACGCCGTCCAACGGGATCTCATACGCCTCACCTCGCCGCATCCTATGCGGGGCGGGAGACAATCATGCCGGGACCCGCCGCCGCATAGAATTCCCTGAGGTGAGACGTATGGAACGCAATCGACGGGACCGGGAGGGCGGCGTCCTGGCCGCGGCGGCGGAGCTCTTCGACCTGCCGGCGGATATCGTGGCGGGCCTGCCCCGGCTGGAGATGGTGGGGAGCCGCCAGTTATATTTGGAGCATCACACGGGCCTTTTGGCCTACACGGAGGAGCAGATCGACGCCAACACCACCGCCGGGGTTCTCCGGGTGAAGGGGGCGCGGCTGACCCTCATGGCTATGACGGCGGGGGAGCTGCGCATCGGCGGGCGCATCGACTCCGTGGAGTGGGTGGGGCCATGCTGACGGGGCTGGTGAACCGCCTCCGGGGCCAGGTGCGCGTCCGGGCGGAGTGCGCCTTCCCCGAGCGGGTGCTGAACCTCTGCGGGGCCCAGGACCTGGCCTTCTGGGATTTGGAATGGGAGTCCCCCACGGCCTTTACCTGCCGCCTGTCCCGGCGGGACTGGAAGCGCCTCCGCCAGGCGGGGAAGAATCTGGACTGCGAGTTTTCGGTGGTGGGCCTGGAGGGCGCGCCCTACTTCCTCCTGCGCTTCCGGCACCGCCAGGCCCTGCTGATGGGCCTGATCGGCTGCGCCCTGGGGCTGTTCCTGGGGTCCTTCTTCATCTGGGACTTCCAGGTGGAGGGCAACAAGACCGTGCCCACGGAGCGCATCCTCCGGGCCCTGGAGAAAAACGGCGTGGGCCTGGGGAGCTTCGGCCTCTCCCTGGACGGGGAGGACATCCGGAACCACGTGCTCCTGGACGTGCCCGAGCTGAGCTGGATCGCCGTCAACGTCTCCGGCTGCCGGGCGGAGGTCCAGGTCCGGGAGCGGACGCCGGAGCCGGTGATGGTGGACCGGCGGGAGCCCTGCAACCTGGTGGCCCGCCGGGCGGGACTGGTGAAGAAGGTCCAGACCATCGGGGGCGTGGCCTGCGTCATCCCCGGCGTGGCGGTGACGGAGGGGCAGATCCTGATCTCCGGCGTGGAGGACACGGGCACCGTGGGCGCCCGGGTCCTGGCGGGCCTGGGGAAGGTGGAGGCCCGGACCTGGTATGATCTCACCGCCTCCATGCCCCTGACGGTGCTGGAGAAGCGGTACACGGGGAAGGAGAAGACCGGGGTCTCCCTGATTTTCGGGACCCGGCGGATAAAATTCTTCTCAAACAGTAGCATTGAAGGGGCGGAATATGATAAAATAACCAAGAGGCTCCCTTTGAGCCTCCTGGGCGTGCCCCTGCCGGTGACGGTGGTGACGGAAAACTGGCGCTTTTACGAGGCCGTTCCCGCGCCCAGGGCCGCCGCCGAGGCGGAGAGGGCCGCCGGGGCCATCCTCACCGCCCAGCTCCGCGAGATGGTGGAGCCCTACGGCGAGGTGAAATCCACCCTCTGCTCCGCAAGGCAGAAGGGGGACGCGCTCCTGGTGACCCTGTCGGCGGAGTGCCTGGAGGAGATCGGGGAGACGGTCCCCCTTTATACGGAAGAAGAAACGGGCTGAGGCCCGCGCAATACAGGAGTGAAGACTTTGGAACAGAGAATCAGCATCGAGCGGCTGGAACAGGCCGTGAACCTCTTCGGGTCGTTTGACGAGAACATCCGGCTTCTGGAGCAGGAGTTCTCCGTCACCGTTGTAAACCGGGAGGGCGAGCTCCGGGTGGAGGGCGAGGCGGAGGACGTGGCCCTGGCCTGCAAGGCCATCCAGGCCCTCCTGACCCTCTCCAGCCGGGGGGAGCCCCTGGGGGAGCAGAACGTCCGGTATGTGGTCAGCATGGTTCGGGCGGGGAAGGAGGAGAAGATCGCCCAGCTCACGGGCGACGTGCTCTGCATCTCCGCCAAGGGCCGGCCCATCAAGCCCAAGACCATCGGGCAGAAGGACTACATCGCCTCGGTGCTGAAAAACACCGTCACCATCGGCGTGGGCCCGGCGGGCACGGGGAAGACCTATCTCGCCGTGGCCGCCGCCGTGCAGGCCTTCCGGGACAAGCAGGTAAACCGCATCATCCTCACCCGCCCCGCCGTGGAGGCCGGGGAGCGCCTGGGCTTCCTGCCCGGCGACCTCCAGAGCAAGGTGGACCCCTACCTCCGGCCCCTGTACGACGCCCTCTTCGACATGCTGGGGGCGGAGACCTACCAGAAGTACCTGGAGCGGGGCAGCATCGAGGTGGCCCCCCTGGCCTATATGCGGGGCCGGACCCTGGACGACAGCTTCATCATCCTGGACGAGGCCCAGAACACCAGCCGGGAGCAGATGAAGATGTTCCTCACCCGCCTAGGCTTCGGGTCCAAAATCGTCATCACCGGGGACGCGACCCAGATCGACCTCCCCGACGGGAAGACCTCCGGCCTCCGGGAGGCCATGCGGGTCCTCCGCAGCGTGGAGGGCATCGGCATCTGCGAGCTGACCAACGCCGACGTGGTGCGCCACGTCATGGTCCAGAGAATCGTACAAGCCTACGAGGACTATGAGAAGCGGAATGAGCGGAAGGACCCGGGGAAGGGGCGGCGGAAATGAAGCGGCACTATATCCCCGTCACCGCTGCCGTCCCCGGGGTGAACGAGAGCCGGGTGGCCTTCCTCCGCAAGGTCATCCGCACGGCCCTGGCGGCGGAGGGCGTGGACTTCCCCTGTGAGGTGGACGTGCTGGTGACCGGCGACGCGGAGATCCGGGATCTGAACCGGGAGGCCCGGCAGGTGGACAAGTCCACGGACGTGCTGAGCTTCCCCGCTTTCGACCTCAGACCCGGGGAGCTCCCCGGCCCCGAGGACGCGGACCCCGGCACGGGGCTGGTGCCCCTGGGGGACATGATGATCTCCATGGAGCACGTGGCGGCCCAGGCCAAGGAGTACGGGCACTCCATACGCAGGGAGCTTGCGTATCTGACGGTGCACTCGACGCTTCATCTGCTGGGCTACGACCATGTGGACGAGGGGCCGATGAAGCGGCAGATGCGGGCGCGGGAGGAGGCCATCCTGGGAGAGCTGGGCATTACGCGCTAGACCCGGAGGGAATCGGACAGGCCCTGTCCGGTGCGGAGGCCCAGGAGGAAGGCGTGGACGGCGGTGAACTCCTGGGCTTTGGAGAAGCTGCCGCAGGTCTCCGGGGCGACGTCATCCTCCAGGAGGTAGAAGTCCGGTTCGTAGTCTCCTTGTGGGATGGTGTCTAAATAGGGTTTGATGTAGTTGGCATAGAGCCATTTCATGAAGTCGGACATAACGGAGATCCTTTCTATACACTAAGCGTTTATAGTGATATTATAACACTAAGATTTTTTTGTGTCAAGAGGTAATTATGGAGATTATACTTAAGACAAGAATTCGAGAACTTCGGAAGGAACAGTGCGAGACACAGGTGCAGGTTGCCAATGCGCTTGGCATTGCGGAATCACATTATCAAGTTTATGAAAGAGGGGCAAGCCTGCCGAATCTGGAAAACGCCTGGAAGCTGGCGGACCACTTTGGGGTGAGCATCGACTACCTGGTTGGGCGGTCTGAGGAGAGGTAGAGACTTGGTCCAATTTGACAAACAGCGCCCTTTCTGGTAGGATGACTACCAGAAGGACGCTGTTACATAAAAGGCGGTTGGCCCATCTCCTGAGAAAGGAGGTGGTTCATTTCCCGGAGATCGTATCGAAGGGAGGTGAAGCTGATGTGGAAAAGGCAGATTCTCGTCTTGCTGCGGTACTTGGTATTTGCGGCGCTGACGATACACTTCCTTACCATAAAAGTGTGTTGACCGCTCGGCTGCAACCCAAGCGGTCAACTGCAAAAGCTGATCGATAAGGGCTGACCGCCGTGTGACAGCGCCCTTCTATGTCTATTATACCAGTTTAGGCCGCTTTGTCAAGGCCAACCGGACGGCTAACCGAATCCCCCGGTTCCGCATAAGCTGAATCGAGGTGATTCAAATGCTGCTGCTGCAAGACGGCGTCCTGGCCTTTTTGTCCGCCGTGGGCCTGACCACCATCGTCTGGGCCGTTGCCGGGGCCGTGCTCCGTACCGGCGGGCGCCCGGCCATTCCGGGCCTTTTGCTGGTCCTGCCCCTGAAGGGGGAGGCCCTGGCTATGGAGGCAGACGTCCGGGAGCTCCGCCGGGTCCAGGGGGGCCTGCCGGGGGCCAAGATCATTTTGGCGGACTGCGGCCTGACCCCGGACGCCCGGGCCCTGGCCCAGTATCTGGCGGACCGGGAGAAAAACGCCGCCCTGGTCCAGCCGGAGGACATCATGGCGGAAATCTGAACCCGCCCAGAGGGCGAAAAGAGAGGACATCCCAAATGGAAGAGCTGATCTGCCGGGAGGGCACCATACATAGCGTCATCTTTCAAAACGCCGAGAACGGGTACACGGTCCTCCGCCTCCTCACCGAGGAGGGGGAGGTCGTCACCGTTGTGGGCTGCGTCCCCTGCGCCGCCCCCGGGGAGCGGCTGACCGTCACCGGGGTCTGGGAGCGCCACCCCCAGCACGGGGAGCAGCTCCGGGCGTCGGAGGTGGAGCGGAGCCTCCCGGAGGACGAGGAGGAGATGTTCAGCTACCTGTCCTCCGGCGTGCTGAAGGGCGTGGGCCCCGCCACGGCCCGGAATATCGTGGACCGCTTCGGCCTGGAGACCTTCGACGTGCTGGAGACCGCCCCGGAGCGCCTGACCTGCCTGAGGGGCGTCACCGCCCGGCGGGCCCAGGAGATCGGCGAGAGCTTCCGCCAGCACATGGGCCTCCGGCGGCTGATGGCCTTCCTGGCCCGGTACGAGCTGCCCCCGGTGCTGGCCATGCGCCTCCGGCGGCAGTACGGGGACGCGGCGCTGGAGAAGCTCCGGCAGGACCCCTATCTGCTGGCTGCCGACGACTGCGGCGTGGCCTTCTCCGTGGCGGACGAGATCGCCATGAGCATGGGCTTTGAGCCCGACAGCGGGCAGAGGCTTCAGGCGGCGGTGAGCTTCGAGCTGAGCCACAACGAGAACAACGGACATGTCTTCCTCCCCCGGGGGAAGCTCATCGCCGCCACGGCCCAGCTCCTCCAGTGCGGGGAGGAGGGCCCGGAGCTGGCCCTGGACGAGCTCATTGGACGGGGGCTGGTGATCCAGGAGCGGGTGGCCAATGTGGACGCGTGCTACCTCCGGCGGCTGTGGGAGGCGGAGCACACCGCCCAGCTGCGCCTGGACGCCCTGCTGGCGGCGAAGCCCCAGGGCCGGGTCTCCGCCGCCCGGACGGTGGACGAGCTGGAGCGGGACCAGGGCGTCTCCTACTCCCCCCAGCAGCGCAGGGCCGTGGAGCTGGCGGCGGGGGAGAACGTGCTGATCCTCACCGGCGGCCCCGGCACCGGGAAGACGACGACGGTCCGGGCCATCGCGGCGCTGTTCCGGAAGATGGGCCTGGACGTGGTGCTGGCGGCCCCCACGGGCCGGGCGGCGAAGCGCATGAGCGAGCTCACCGGAGCTGAGGCCCAGACGGTCCACCGCCTCCTGGGAATGAGCTGGAACGAGGACGCCCGGCAGGTGACCTTCTCCAAGACGGAGAAGGAGCCCCTGGAGGCCGGGGCCGTCATCGTGGACGAGATGTCCATGGTGGACCTGCCCCTGTTCGCGGCCCTGCTCCGGGCCCTGCGGCCCGGGACCCGGCTGGTGCTGGTGGGGGACGCGGACCAGCTGCCCTCCGTGGGGGCGGGGAACGTGTTCTCGGACCTCATCCGCAGCGGGCGGGTGGAGACGGTTTTTCTCCGGGAGGTCTTCCGCCAGGCGGAGCAGTCCGCCATCATCCGGGCGGCCCACGCCGTGAACCAGGGAGAGGCCCCGGACCTCCAGAGCAACCAGGGGGACTTCTTTTTCCTCTGCCGCCGGGACCCGGAGCGGGCGGTGGGCACCCTGGTGGAGCTGTGCAAGACCCGCCTGCCGGAGAACATGGGCGTCCCGGCGGCGGAGATCCAGGTGCTGACCCCCACCCGGAAGGGCCCCGCCGGGACGGGGAACCTGAACCGCCTCCTCCAGGAGGCGCTGAACCCCAAAACGGCGGAAAAGCGGGAGCTTCTCTGGGGCGACCGGCTCTTCCGGGAGGGGGACCGGGTGATGCAGACCCGGAACGACTACGACGTGGTCTGGGAGAAGGAAGACGGCTCCGTGGGAACCGGGATGTTCAATGGGGACGTGGGGCGCATCGTGAAGATCGACGACTCCGGCGAGTGGCTGGAGCTGGACTTCGACGGCCGCCGGGCGGTCTACGGCGCGGAGCAGCTGAACGAGGTAGACCTGGCCTTCGCCATGACGGTTCATAAATCCCAGGGCAGCGAGTACCGCTGCGTGGTGCTGTCGGCTATGCCCGCGCCCACGTCGCTGATGGTCCGGGGCGTGCTGTACACGGCCCTGACCCGGGCGAAGGAGCTGGTGGTGGTGGTGGGGGACGATGCGGCGGTCCGGGCCATGGCGGCGAATGACAAACGGCAGAGAAGATACTCCGGCCTCCGCTGGCGGCTGGCCAAGGGGAAGGGATAAAAGGAGAAACCGCCACTCTGCCAAGTGACGGTTTTAAAGATGCTTTTGATTCCTTAACCTTAACTTGAAGAGCTAACCGCTTGTCACAGTGCCTTCTTATGTTCATTATAGTGAAAGGAATTGACCTTGTCAAGTCCCTTGCAATTGGTCAAAAAATGGTTAAGAAGTCGAAGGACCGCCGTTGGCGGTCCTTCGACTTCTTCGGATAGTTACGATCAAGGTAAAAAGCGGAAACCGTCACCCCGGCAAGTGATAGTTTCAAGGCTTTGGCATGCCTCCCCTAAACTAGCTCGGGCTAACCGCCTGTCGGAGTGGTTTCTAATTATTATTATAAGCTGTGAATAGATTTCTGTCAAGCAGAAAAATCTAGAAACTAGATAAAATCCCGTATCTGTTTTTCAGATACATATACTCATCCTTGGTGATGAGTATGAGAACAGAGATTCTGAAATATGGGAGAATCAGAGACTTGCGGAATGATCGTGGCTTGACGCAGAAGCAGGTTGCGAAGCTGTTGAATGTCAGTCAAAACACCTACTCCCAGTATGAAATTGGAGTCACCCGCTATCCCCTGGATGCGGTAGTTACGCTGGCAAAGTATTACAACGTCAGTGTTGATTACCTGGTGGGCCTGACGGACGAGACTGTCCCGTATCCCCGGAAACGGAGGCAGTCATAATGGAACAAAAAATAAAACAAGATATCTGCATCGGCGCGAACATTCGGAAGATACGTCAAGAGAAAGAATTAGGGCAGACGGAGCTGGTGGGCCTCCTGCAATTAGAGGGTGTTCCCATGACCAGGGAGGCCCTGGTTAAAATTGAGCGCGGGGCCCAGCACATCCAGGCGTCCCAGCTGAGGGCCATCAAAAACGCCCTGGGCGTCAGCTACGACGAACTGCTGGAACCATGAAGCTGGTTGACGTTCTGCTGGACCTCCTCTTCCCGCCCAAGTGCCCCTTCTGCCGTCGTGTCCAGGATGCGCCCGGCATGTGCCCGGACTGCGAACAGGCCCTCCCCTGGACGGACGAGGCCCACGGCCTCCGGGCGCTGCGGGGCGGGCTCCTCTGCGCCGCGCCGCTGTGGTACGAGGGCGCTGTCCGGGAGGCGATCCGCCGCTTCAAGTTCCATGGCGGCGTGTCTGCCGCAGGGCCCCTGGGGGAGCTCATCGCCCAAGCGGCGGCGGAGCGCTTCTCCGGGGAATTTGACGTGGTCACCTGGGTCCCCGTCAGCGCCAAGCGATTGCGGAAGCGGGGCTACGACCAGTCCCGCCTCCTGGCGGAGCACGCCTGCAAGCTCTGGGGCGTGGAGCCGGAGGCCCTGCTCCGAAAGGTCCGGGACAACCCGGCCCAGTCCAGCCTGGACAGCGCGGAGGACCGCTGGAAAAATACCCGGGACGTCTACGAGGCCCAGGGGGACCCCGCCGGAAAGCGGGTGCTCCTCATCGACGATATCTGCTCCACCGGGGCCACTCTGGTCTCCGCCGCCGGGACCCTTCTCTCGGCGGGGGCGGCGGGGGTGGTCTGCGCCGCCGCGGCCTTCCCCAGGCCGGAGGAGGAAAACAGGGGAGAAAAAGGGAAAGAATAGGCTTGCAATCTGGCGTGACTGCCAGTATAATGTACTTTGTAACTTTATGGATTCGATGGCGGTTTTCCGCCTGACATAAATTGGACAAAAGAAAAATGGAGGAATTGCCCATGGCAAAGGATATCGGTATCGACCTTGGTACCGCTTCGGTTCTGGTTTTTGTGCGCGGCAAGGGCATCGTGCTGAACGAGCCCTCCGTGGTGGCTTTGGATAAGAACACCGGCAAGCTCCTGAAGGTGGGCGAGGAGGCCCAGGCCATGCTGGGCCGGACCCCCGGCAACATCATCGCCATCCGTCCCCTGCGGGAGGGCGTCATCTCCGACTACGACATGACGGAGCGGATGCTCCGGGAGTTCATTCACAAGGTGGCGGGGGTCTCCGTCTTCAAGCCCCGGGTCATCATCTGCGTGCCCTCCGGCATCACGGAGGTCGAGGAGCGCGCCGTCATCGACGCGGGCATCTCCGCCGGGGCCCGGAAGGTCTACTTGATTGAGGAGCCCGTGGCGGCGGCCATCGGGGCGGGCATCGACATCGCGAAGCCCGACGGACACATGGTGGTGGACATCGGAGGCGGCACGGCGGACATTGCGGTCATCTCCCTGGGCGGCGTGGTGGAGTCGGCCTCCATCAAGATCGCCGGAGACCAGCTGAACGAGGCCGTGGTGAAGTATATGCGCCGCAAGCACAACCTGCTGGTGGGCGAGCGGACCGCCGAGGAGATGAAAAAACAGATCGGCTGCGTCTTCCCCAAGGACGAGGAAGAGGTCATGGACGTGAAAGGCCGGTGCCTCCTCACGGGCCTTCCCAAGGTGGTGGCCGTCAGCTCCACGGAGATGATGGACGCCTTTGAAGAGCCGGTGGAGCGCATCATGGAGGCCATCCACTCCGTGCTGGAGCGGACCCCGCCGGAGCTGGTGGCGGACATCTCCACCAACGGCATTGTGATGACCGGAGGCGGCAGCCTGGTGGCGGGCTTCGACAAGCTGGTGACGGCCCGGACGGGCATCCACACCATGATTGCCGACGACGCGATTTCCTGCGTGGCCCTGGGCACCGGCATGAGCCTGGAGACCCTGGGCAATATGCAGGAGGGCACCATGAACCTGAGCCGCCGTAAGCAGATGAGCTAAAAGCGAAACCGCCGGACAAGCCGTCCGGCGGTTTTTATTATGGGGTTTCCTCTGCGCCGGGGGCCTCCGGTTCTTCCGGGTCGGGGACGTATTCCAGAATGTCCTCCACCCGGCAGTCCAGCAGCTTGCAGAGGTCGTCGATCAGCCGGGAGGAGATGCCCTTGTTGTGGCGCAGGCGGTAAAGCGTTCCGCTACTGTAGCCCAGCTTGTTAATCATTTTATATGTGGAAATACCACGGTCCTTTAAAGTGCGCCAGAAGGGGTCGTAAATAATCATAGTTGTCACCTGGCCTTAGTAAAAATCAAAGTTATAAGATGGAACATATTCGGGGGTTGGTGAATACAGGTTCTTAGTCCTTCCCCAGCTTTTTCAGCGTCTCCAGGACCTCGCCGAACTCCTTGGCGGAGGCGGAGGGATGGGCCCTCAGCAGCCGCAGGGAGCGGTGGTAGGGGGCGGAGGATCGGTCCCGCAGGGAGGCCTCCCGGGCCCGGATGCGGCGGATGGCCTCGTCCAGGTCGGCCCGGCGCTCCGCCAGGGTCTCCGGCGTGGAGTCGGGCAGGTCCTCCAGGTGGTCCCGGCAGGTCTCCAGGGCGTCGGAGATGGTGGAGAGAACGTCCAGCTTGGCGCTGAAGCGGCGGCGCAGAGACGCCTCCACCCGCTCCCGGCGGGCCTGGCGGCGCTCCTCCAGCTCCTCGCCGATGGCCTGCCGGAGCTCCAGGGCCTCCAGTTCCGTCTTCTCCCGGAAGCGGTGGAGGTCGTCCACGGCGAAGGCGGCGTAGACCTCCGCCCGCCTGGCGAGGCGGCGCAGGTCCTCGTTCTCCTCGGCGGCCTTGGCCAGCAGGTCCCGCAGGTCCAGAGCGGCCTGGACGGAGCGGACCACGTCCACGGTGAAGACAACCGTCAACAGGAGGGCCAGGGGGTCCACGCACAGGGCGGGCACCCGGGCCAGCAGCCGGGCGATGGGGGGATGGACAAAGCGCACCAGCAGGATGGAGAAGAAGCCCCAGGCGATGGAGCTGGAGAGGCAGATGTGCCCGTTGAGATTAAACTTCTGCTTGGAGTAGTCCCAGTAGCGAACCTTGAAGATCCGCTCCATCACGTCCCCGGTGACGTATTCCAGGGCTGTGGCTGCCAGCATGCCGAAGAGCCAGACCAGCCGCAGGTCCTCCGCCACGGGGATGGTGGCAAGCAGGATGATGATGGCCCCGGAGCCGTAGATGGGCAGCAGGGGGCCGTGGAGGAAGCCCCGGTTCACCCAGTGCCGCTGGCAGAGGGAGACGTAGCAGGACTCCCAGATCCAGCCGCAGAGGCAGTAGAAGAAAAACAGCAGGACCCATTGGCCCGTGGTGTAGACGTGCATATGTTCACTCCTCCTGTAGCAGGTCCAGAAGCTCCCCGATGATCCGGTTGGACACCAGGAAGCCCCGTGGGGTTAAGCGCCAGCGGCCCGCCTCCCGGAGGGCGTACCCCGCCGCCTCGCAGCGCTCCAGAAAGGGGGTGAAGGAGCGCTTCCACTCCGCCATGTCCAGGCCCCGGGCCAGGCGGAGGGACAGCATCAGCCGCTCCGCCTCCCGGTCCCGGGGGGCCATGCGCTGGGCCTCGGAGAGGACGCGGTCCCTTCGCAAAAACGCGTCCAGGTCCCGGGCCCAGGCGTAGCGGACGCCCCGAAAATCCGAGTGGGCCCCGGGGCCGAAGCCCACGTATTCCCCCAGGGTCCAGTATTTCAGGTTGTGCCGGGACTCCCGGCCGGGCTTGGCGAAGTTGGAGATCTCGTACTGCCTCCAGCCCCGGGACTCCAGGAAGTCTACGGTCTCCAGGTACATGTCCGCCTGGGCCTCGTCTCCCGGCAGGGTCTCCCGCCTGGCGTACAGGGGCGTTCCCGGCTCGGCCTTGAGGCCGTAGCAGGACAGGTGTTCAGGCTCCAGCTCCGCAGCGGCGGAGAGGTTTTTCCGCCAGCGGGAGAGGTCCTGGCCCGGCAGGCCGTAAATGAGGTCCAGGGAGAGGTTGTCAAACCCGGCTTTGCGGGCGGCCTCCACGGCGGCCCGGACCTGGGCCATGGTGTGGACCCGGCCGATGGCCCGCAGCTCCTCATCGTCGGCGGACTGCATCCCCAGGGAAATCCGGTTGAACCCCGCCCGGCGGAGGGCGGAGAGGTCAGACCGGTCCGCGGCGGAGTCCGGGTTGGCCTCCAGGGTGATTTCCGCCTCCGGGGCGATGGGACAGGCGGCGGAGACCGCCTCCAGCAGGGCCGTCAGGCGGCGGGGGCCCAGGAAGCTTGGGGTGCCGCCGCCAAAGTAGACGGTGTCGGCCTCGTAATCGGAGAAATCCGTCTCCGCCAGCTGGGCCCGGAGGGAAGAGACATAGGCGTCCATCTCCTCCTCCCGATGGGGCAGGGAGTAGAAGTCGCAGTAGACGCATTTTTGTTTGCAGAAGGGGACGTGAATGTAGACGCCAAGGGGCTTGGTCATAGGGGGACCTCCTTGATGTTTCTCTGCTTCCATAGTACCATAAGCGGCCCCCGGATTCAAGGCCGCTAACCGGCGGGAATATTTCCGCCCCCGGGAGGCAACACTATCCAGGAAATCCAATATGAAAAGAGGATGCGTTCCATGGACATGTCTCCCAAGGAGTACCAGGCCTATGTCAAGCAGAAGGCCAAAAAGTCCCCCCTCGCCAAGGACGTGGCGCTGGCCTTTGCCATCGGCGGGGTTATCTGCGTGCTGGGCCAGGCCATCACCGACGGCTGGGCCGCCGCGGGGCTCAACAAGGAGGAGGCGGGCACCGCCGCCTCCTGTACGTTGGTGTTCCTCTCCGCCCTGCTGACGGGGCTGAACCTCTACAGCAAGATCGCCCGCTACGGCGGGGCGGGGACCCTGGTGCCCATCACGGGCTTCGCCAACGCCGTGGTGTCCCCGGCCATCGACTTCAAAAGCGAGGGCTTCATCACCGGCATGGCGGCGAAGATGTTCACCGTGGCGGGGCCCGTCATTGTCTTCGGCACTGTGGCCTCGGTGATCTACGGCGTGATTTTGCAGCTCTTCCGGCTCTAAGGAAAAAGGCCGCCCGGCATGGGCGGCCTTTGTTCGCGGTCAGCTCTGGGAGCCCTTCCGGGCCTTGAGCTGGGCGGCGAAGATGTTCTCGGTGATTTTGTCCTGGTCGGCGTCGTTCAGCTCCAGGAAGCGGCAGCCGTACTGGTAGGGCTCGCCCTCCTTCTCGATGACCCGGAGGATCTGGCAGTACATGATGGAGGAGTCCCGGTCCTCCAGCAGCTTCACGGTGAGGAGGATCTTGTCCCCCTCCCAGTAGCGCTGCTCCGAGGCGATGCAGGCCCCGCCCACGCTGATGTTCAGCAGGCGGCAGGGGGAATCCCCGGCGCTCCGTCCGCTGAACTTGGTGACGCTGGCGGGCAGGTCCGTGTCCAGGCGGAAGAAGGCCCGGTCGTTGCCCGCCCGGGCGATGTAGAGATGGGACACCAGCCAGATGTGCTTGGGCTGGGGGGAGATGAAGCCCTCCATGTACACGGCCTTCCGGAGGCGGTCGTGATAGCCCCGGATGTGGACGGGGAGGGATTCCGCCTCCGTCATCTCCTTCAGCAGGGGGACCTCCGCCTCGGAGTACTGATGGAGCTCCGCCGTGTGCCGCTGGGGGTACATCAGCTTGGCGACGAAAAGCATCTGCCCGTCCTTGGTGGTCACCTCCACCCGCATGTGGGAGTAGACGGATACGTCGTCGTCCTCCTGAACGGGCTTGGGCGGCGGGGGCGGGGGCGCCTTCTTTTTCAGCTTGTCAAACAGTCCCACGATGGTTCACTCCTCTGGTTTGGTTACCGGATTTTTCTGGCTTCCACGTAGTAGCGCTTGTCCTGGGCGTGGCCCATGGAGAAGGTCTTCCGGGGCAGCACGCCGTCGGCCATGACGGTCTTGAAGAGCTGCTGCTTGCCCATGGCGGGCAGCTTGAAGCCGATGCTGCCCGGCCGTCGGCCCAGGCGGTCCGTCACGTCCGCGCCGTGGATGTAGTCGATCTCTCCGCCGTGATCCTTGACGTAGGCGTCCAGGAAGGCCTGGAGGGTGCCCACCGCCAGCTGGACCCGGGGCTGGGGCACGGTGAGGAAGCCCTCGCCTCCCGCGTGGGTGTAGGCGATGACGTGGCCCTCGCCTCTGCCCTCGTACGCGCCGGGGTAATAGGCCTGGAAGGCCTTCAGCACCGCCTCCGGCTCCACACCGAAGACCACGCGGTGGATGGGCTCGAACTGGAGGGCGTCGTCGTGGTTGTTCACCACCTCCAC
Organism: uncultured Oscillibacter sp.; assembly: GCA_910587875.1. Lineage (GTDB taxonomy): Bacteria > Bacillota > Clostridia > Oscillospirales > Oscillospiraceae > Oscillibacter. The sequence goes on from CAJUOD010000013.1 coordinate 25,191, forward strand.
CAGGGCGTACCGGGCGGGGAGGGAGGCCCATTCGCTCTCCGGGGTGGCCTTCTTCAGGTCCTCGTAGCACTGCTTGGCCGTGGCCAGGGAGTGGTTCCCGTCGCCCACGGCGAAGAGCAGGGGCGGGACGTCCTTCACGCCGTACTTCCAGGCCTGCTCCTGGGGGGAGCAGAGGGCCGCCAGGGCGTCCGCCGTCTGGTCCATTTGGGCGGCGGTGAGCTTCCAGCCGGTGATGTGCCCGCCGCCCTGCTGGAGGTCGAAGGCGTAGAGCTTCTCCATCTCGCCGGAGGCGCGGGTCAGGGGCTCGATGACGGTCTTGCTGGGGTCGTCAATGAGGAGCATGACGTGGGGCAGCTCGATGGGGGCGTCCTTCCGGACCTTCACCCGGGGGGGAATGCGGGAGAGGACGGTGCCCTCCGTGGCCCGGATGAGGGCCCCGGAGCCGGGGGTGAAGTCGTACTGCTCCAGGTCCACCATGCCGATGAGGCCATGGCGGATCTTCCCGTCGGACTGGACCCGCTCAATATAGAGGAGGGAGTCCTCCAGGGTGTCGAAGAGGCCGCCCGCCAGATACTTCCCCATGGCGGCGTTGACGGCGGCGATGCGCTCCTCCACGTCCGGGGCGCTGAGCCCCGCCTCGGGCAGGATGAGGCGCAGGGAGGAGGGGGCGTCGCCCACGGTGTCCTCCACCGCCTGCCAGTACTCGGGCTGGGAGGTGAACTGGTCGCAGGCCACCACGGCCCAGCGGGTCATGTCCGTGCCCTTCCTGGGCAGGAGAATGTCGGCGGGGTAGAAGCCCAGGGGTTCAAACTTCGGATTCATGTCGCGTCTCCCTTCCTTCTCATAATGTGCGCCGGTCTTAGAGTGCCGCTTTAATCGCGTTCAGCAGGTCGCCGAACTCCTCGTAGGCGGGAATCTGGGGGTAGTCTTTTTTGATCTGCTCGGTGCTCTTGAAGAGGAAGCCCGCCTTGCCGGCCTGGATCATGGCCAGGTCGTTGAAGCTGTCCCCGGCGGCGATGGTCTCATAGCCGATGGACTGGAGGGCTTTGACGGTGGTGAGCTTGGATTTCTCGCAGCGCATCTTGAAGCCGGTGATCTCGCCGCCGGGAGCCACCTCCAGGGTGTTGCAGAAGATGGTGGGCCAGTTCAGCTTTTCCATCAAGGGCTTTGCGAACTGCTCGAAGGTGTCGCTGAGGATGAGAACCTGAGTGGTGGCCCGGAGCTCATCCAGGAACTCCTTGGCGCCGGGGAGGGGGTCGATCTTGGCGATGGTGGCCTGGATTTCCTTCAGGCCCAGGCCGTGCTCCTTGAGGATGCTGAGACGGAAGTTCATCAGCTTGTTGTAGTCGGGCTCGTCCCGGGTGGTGCGGCGGAGCTCCGGAATGCCGCTGGCCTCGGAAAAGGCGATCCAGATCTCGGGGACCAGGACGCCCTCCATATCAAGACAGACAATGTTCATAGTCACTTCTCCTTGGTGCTGCATAGTTTGGGATGCCTGTAGTATAGCAGACTTTCCGCCGCTTGTCACCTTTTAATTTCAGGCGGCTCACTCCGCCAGGCCCTCCAGGTAGTGGACGAACTGCTGGGCTGTCCGGCCGGAGAAGCCGCCGTGGCGGACCTCCCAGGCGTTGGCCTTGACCATGAGCTCCTTCTCGTCCATCTCCACGCCCTGCCGCTTCGCCAGAGCCAGGACCATGGCCTGGAATTCCTTGGGCGTGGGGGCGTTGTAGTTGATGGTCACGCCGAACCGGGCCGCCAGGGAGAGCTTTTCCTCCATGGTGTCGGAGCGGTGGATGTCCCCGTGGTGCTCCATGTCCTGGCGGTCGTTCCAGGTCTCCCGGACAAGATGGCGGCGGTTGGACGTGGCGTAGATGAGCACGTTCTCGGGACGGGTTTCCACGCCGCCCTCGATGACGGCCTTGAGGAACTTGTACTCCACCTCGTTTTCCTCGAAGGAGAGGTCGTCGATGAAGATGACAAAGCGGTAATTCCGGTTCTTGATCTCCGCCAGGATGCGGGACAGGTCCCCGAACTGGTGCTTGTAGATCTCAATCATGCGGAGGCCCCGGTCGTAGTACTCGTTGATGAGGGCTTTCACGCTGGTGGATTTTCCCGTGCCCGCGTCCCCGTAGAGGAGCACGTTGTTGGCGTGCTTCCCCGCCAGGAAGGCCTCCGTGTTCCGGCGGAGCTCCGCCTTCTGGCCCTCATAGCCCAGCAGGTCCTCCAGCCGCACGCTGTCCACGTTGCTGATGGGCAGGAACTCCAATTCGCCCGGGCCTTCCCGCCGGATGCGGAAGGCTCGGTTCATGGCGAAGACGCCATAGCCGTATTGCTTGTAGTACTCCGTCACCAGGCGGAACATCTCGTGGCCATCCGCCGCCTGGGCCAGGGAAGCGCGGAGGGCCCGGACCTGGGCGCTGACGTCCCGGTTATAGGTCCGCTCCCGCTTGGGGATGGCGTGGTAGTTGGTGAGGATGGAGAAGCAGTCCGTCAGCAGGTACTGCTCCAGGACGGAAAAGTCGTAGTGGAAGAGCTGGTGGAAGACGGCGAAGTCGTTTTCCGCGAAGCGGTTCACGCTGCCCTCCTCCGCGGCCCCCACCCGCTCGCAGGTCCGGGTGAAGGAGTTGTCGTTGGTCATGAGGACCCAGGTGAGGTAGCACTGCCAGAGGTTCTCGTCGAAGCCGCAGACGGTGGAGAGGTCCAGGATGCGCTTGACCTCCGCGTTGGTCCGCTGGAGCAGGGGCTCCTTGGCCCCGCCGTCCTTGCAATCCCGGATGATGTCCGCCAGGCGGACCAGGATGCTGTCCGGCCCCAGGTCGCTGTAGAGAATGAGGTGGGGAAGAATACGGTTCATGGTGTCAGTCCTTTCTTGAAAAAACGCCGCCCGGGGAGGCGGCGTTTTTTGCCTTAGTTGGAGGCGGTATCGGGATCCGTGTCGTCTCCCCAGAGCATGTTGCGGCGGAGCTCCGCGCCCACGGTTTCCATCTGGTGCTGGGCCAGCTGGCGGCGCTTGGCGTTGAAGAAGGTCCGGCCGTTCTTGTTCTCGGCAATCCACTTTCCGGCGAACACGCCGTCCTGGATGTCCGTGAGGACCGCCTTCATGTTTTTCTTGGTCTCCTCATAGGGCAGGATCCGGGGACCGGAGACATACTCGCCGTATTCCGCCGTGTCGGAGATGGAGTAGTTCATCATGGCCACTCCGCCCTTGTTGATGAGATCGATGATCAGCTTCATTTCGTGGATGCACTCGAAGTAGGCGTTCTCCGGGGCGTAGCCCGCCTCGACCAGGGTCTCGAAGCCCAGCTTCATCAGCTCCACCACGCCGCCGCAGAGGACGGCCTGCTCGCCGAAGAGGTCGGTCTCGGTCTCATCCTGGAAGGTGGTCTCCATCACGCCGCCCCGGGCGCCGCCGATGCCCGCCGCATAGGCCAGGGCCAGGTCCAGGGCCTTGCCGGTGGCGTTCTGCTCCACGGCGACGAGGCAGGGCACGCCCTTGCCGTTGACATAGGTGGACCGGACGGTGTGGCCCGGGCCCTTGGGGGCGATCATGGACACGTCCACGCCGGCGGGGGGCACGATCTGCTTGAAGTGGATGTTGAACCCGTGGGCGAACATCAGCATATTTCCCGCCTCCAGGTTGGGGGCGATATCTTTTTTATAGACGTCCGCCTGGACCTCGTCGTTCACCAGGATCATGATGATGTCCGCCCATTTGGCGGTGTCCGCCACGGTCTGGACCTTGAGGCCCGCCGCCTCGGCGTTGGCCCAGTTCCTGGAGCCCTGGCGCAGGCCCACGCACACGTCGCAGCCGGATTCCTTCAGATTCAGGGCATGGGCGTGGCCCTGGGAGCCGTAGCCGATGATGCCGATTTTCTTCCCGTCCAGCTTGCCCAGGTCGCAGTCCTTCTCATAATACATTCTTGCCATATTCGTATTCCTCCTTCAGTTTGCTCTCGTCATATATTGTGCTCCGCCCTCTCTCGATGGCGATAGTACCGGTTTTCGCAATCTCCAGAATGCCGAAGTCCTCCAGCATCTGGATGAGCGCCGCGTTCTTGCTCTGGGAGCCGAAGACCCAGACGGTCAGGGACTCCTTGTCCACGTCGATGATGTGGCCCCGGAAGATGTTGGTCATCTGGATAATTTCGTCCCGGGTGCCGTGGTCCGCCGCCTTCACCTTGATGAGGGCGATCTCCCGGCGGATGCAGCTCTCCTCGTCTAAGATCTTCACCGCCTGGACGCCCAGGATGCGGCGGCATTGCGTCGCCAGCTGGTTCGCCACCAGCTCGTCCGCCATGAGCTCGATGGAGATGCGGGCGGTGCGGGGCCGGTCCGTGGCCCCGGAGACAATGGACTCGATGTTGTAGCCCTTCCGGGAGAAGAGCCGGGCCACCTGGCTTAGGATGCCGGGGGTGTCCTCCGTCAAAATGCAGAGGGTGTAGAGCTTCTTCTCCGTGTCCCATTGCTTTCTCATGACTCTCCTCCTTCGCTCAGCAGGAAATCCGTGATCTCGGATCCGGAGGCCACCATGGGCCGGACCATCTCGTCGATGTCCAGCCGGCAGTCGATGACGGCGGGCTCCCGGGCCGCCAGGACCTCCGCCAGGGCCTTTTCCATGTCCTCCTTGGTCTCCACCCGGAAGCCCCGGATGCCGTAGGCCTCCGCCAGCTTCACAAAGTCCGGGCCCCGGTCCAGGGTGGTCTCGGAGTAGCGCTTGCCGTAGATCAGGCTCTGCCACTGGCGGACCATGCCCAACGTGCCGTTGTTGAAGACCACGGTGATGATGGGCAGATGGTAGTAGCCCACCGTCGCCAGCTCGTGGCAGTTCATGCGGAAGCAGCCGTCGCCGGTGATATGGAAGACCCGCTTGTCCGGGTGGGCCGTCTGGGCCCCGATGGCGGCCCCCAGGCCGAAGCCCATGGTGCCGAAGCCGCCGGAGGTCAGCATCTGGCCGGGGTACTGGAAGTGCAGGTATTTGATGGCCCACATCTGGTGCTGGCCCACGTCCGTGGCGACGACCGCGTCCCCGGGCATCTGGACCCGGATGGTCTCCAGCACCTGCTGGGGGGTCAGGTGGTCGCTGTCCTCGGCGACGGAGGGGGCCCGGAGGGGCAGGATGTGGGCCTTCCAGCCGCTGTGGTCGTATTGGGGCAGCTTCTCGTTGAGCATCGCCAGCACCCGCCGGGCGGACCCGATGATGTGGTGGTCCGTCAGAACGTTTTTGTCGATCTCCGCCCGGTCGATGTCGATTTGGACAATCTTGGCCTGCCGGGCGAAGGTGGCGGGGTTCAGGGCCACCCGGTCGGAGAAGCGGCAGCCTACGGCGATGAGCAGATCGCACTCGTCGCAGGCCGTGTTGGAGGCCTTGGACCCGTGCATGCCTATCATGCCCGTGGTCAGGGGGTGGCTGCCGGAGAAGCCGCCGCCGCCCATGAGGCTGATGGCCACCGGGGCGTCCAGCTTCTCGGCAAACTCCTTGAACTCCCGGTCCGCCCGGCCCAGCACCACGCCGCCGCCGCAGATGACGAAGGGGCGCTCGGCCTGCTGGATCATGTCCAGGAGGATGTCCACGTCCTCCTGGTTGGGGGTGGGCTTTTTCAGCTCGTGGTCCCGGTTCAGCTCCCGCATGCCGGCGCAGCCCCGGTTCTCCCGCCAGGGGACGAACTCATAGTCAATCTCCACGCTGGGGAAGGTCACGTCCTTCAGAAAGTCGATGAGCACCGGCCCCGGCCGCCCGCTGGCGGCCACGGCGAAGGCCTGGCGCATGACGGCGGGGATGGTGGACGCGTCCCGGACCAGGAAGGTGGCCTTCGTGATGGGCATGGCGATGCCCGTGATGTCCACCTCCTGGAAGGCGTCCTTGCCCAGGGTGGCCTCGGTGACGTTGCAGGTGATGAAGACCACCGGGGAGGAGTCCAGATACGCCGTGGCGATGCCCGTGGTCAGGTTCGTGGCCCCGGGGCCGGAGGTGGCGAAGCACACCCCGACTTTTCCGGTGGAGCGGGCGTAGCCGTCCGCCGCGTGGGCCGCCCCCTGCTCGTGGGCCGTGAGGACGTGGTGGATCTTATCCTTGTATCGGTAGAGCTCGTCATAGACGTTTAAGATGGTGCCGCCGGGGTAGCCGAAGACGGTGTCTACCTCCTGCTCCAGCAGGCACTCCATGATGGCCGCAGTGGCTCTGATCTTCATATGGACGCCTCTTTTCCTACTTCCAGATTTTTGCCGCGCCGGGGTTCTCCGCCAGGCACAGCTCCCGCAGGGTCTCCAGCTCCTCGCTGTGGTCCTCCAGCGGGTCGTCGTACTCCAGGACCGCGGCGACGGAGAACTCGAAGCCCTCCTCGCCGTACTGCTTCCAGAGCTCCTGGAGGCGCTTGTTGGGGTGCAGGCCCCCGGAGAGCTTGGCCCGGATGCTGTTGAATCCGGCCTTGGTGTCCCTGGCGGTGCCCAGGAAGGCCTCCCCCGTCTCCCTGCAGCGGAGGGAGATCACGCCCATCTCCGGGCGGCGGTTCTTCCACTCCTCCGCCAGGGCTTTTTTCTGCGCTTTATCCATATCGTTTTAACTCCGTATTCTCGTTAGATTTTTCCCCCGCCCTTCTGCAGGGCGATGACGCCCGTCCGGGCGACCTCCAGGATGTTGAAGGGGCGCATCATGTCCTCGAACACGTCCACCCGCTCCGGGGTGTCGGAGATCTCCAGGGTCATGGAGGTGGGGGAGATGTCCGCCGCCTTGGCTCCGCAGATATTGCAGATGGTCATGATGTGTTCCCGGTTGTTTTTGTTGGCGCTGACTTTGATCAGCATCAGCTCCCGGCCGATTTTGCTCCCCTCGTCCAGGGTGCGGACCTTGATGACCTCAATCAGCTTGTTCAGCTGCTTTTCCACCTGCTCCACCACGCTGTTCCCGTTGTCCACGATGATGGTCATCCGGGACAGGGAGGGGTCGTCCGTCACGCCCACGGCCAGGGAGTCGATGTTGAAGGCCCGGCGGGAGAACAGGCTTGCCACCCGGTTCAGCACGCCCGCCCGGTTTTCCACCAAAACGGAGATCGTCTGTTTCATGCTTCCGTACCTCCTCTCAGTCCGTGGTCTTCCACTCGGGGCTCACCTCCGCGATGAGGAGGCAGGGGCCCTCCTTTGCCAGGAAGCGGTCCAGGGTCTCCTCGACCTTCGCCTCGTCCCGGAGGGTCATGCTGGGGATGCCGTAGGCTCCGGCGATGGCGGCGAAGTCCGGGTCCCCGTCCAGCCGCACGCCGAAGGGCCCGTGGTAGGGCTCCTTGCCCTGGATCTGGTTCACCAGGCCCAGGACGCCGTTGCGGAAGAGGACGATCTTCAAATCGAAGCCCCCGGCCTTCACGGCTGCCAGCTCGTTCATGGACATCTGGAAGGACCCGTCGCCGCAGACGGCGACCACCTGCCGGTCCGGCTGGGCGGTCTTCACGCCCACGGCGCAGGGGATGGCGTAGCCCATGGTGCCGAGGCCCCCGCTGGTCAAAAAGCGCGCGCCCTTGAGCCGCAGGTGCTTGCAGGCCCAGATTTGGTTTTGCCCCACGTCCACGCAGACGGCGGCGTCCTCCTTCAAGCGCTCGCCCAGGAGGCGCAGCACCCGGCCGGGGAAGACGTAGCCGTCCTTGGTGGGATAGCCCCGGCCCAGGTTCGTCCGGCGGAGCTCCTGGAGCATCTCCCGCCACTCGCCGCAGTCCGCCTTGGCCCCCCGCTCCATGAGCTGCTGGAGGATGACCTTGGCGTTCCCCACCAGGGGGAGGGTGGACTGCATGTTTTTCCCGATCTCGGCGGGGTCCACGTCGATGTGGATATTCGCCATGCGCCGCTGGATCTCGTCCGGGGACACGATGGCCCGGTCCGCCACCCGGGTGCCGATCATGATGAGCAGGTCCGACTTTGCCAGGGCCTTGTTGGCTGTGTTGTTCCCGTGGGCCCCGATCATGCCCATGTTCAGGGGGTGCTCCGTGGGCAGGAGGGAGAGGCCCATCATGGTGGTTACCACCGGGATGCCGGTGGACTCGGCGAAGAGGCGGAGCTCAGCCTCCGCGTGGGCCAGGAAGACGCCGCCCCCGGCGCAGATCACCGGCCTCTGGGCCAGGCCCAGGGCCATGGCTACGTTGGCGATCTGCTTGTCGTTGCCCCGGACGCTGGGGTTGTAGCCCCGGATGCGGACCTCCTCGGGGAACTCCACGTCCGCCACCAGCTGCTCCTGCACGTCCACGGGAATGTCGATGAGCACCGGGCCGGGACGGCCCGTGGAGGCGATGTGGAACGCCTCCTTCAAAACCACCGGCAGCTGGGCCGCGTCCTTCACCAGATAGCAGTGCTTGGTAAAGGGGGTCACCGCCCCGGTGATGTCCACCTCCTGGAAGATGTCCCGCCCCAGGAGCTTGGAGGGCACCTGCCCGGTGACCGCCACCAGGGGGATGGAGTCCATATAGGCCGTGGCCACGCCGGTGATGAGGTTCGTGGCTCCCGGGCCGGAGGTGACGATGCACACCCCCGTCTTCCCGGTGACCCGGGCGTAGCCGGAGGCCATGTGGCCCGCGTTCTGCTCCGTGCGCACCAGAGTGTAGTCGATGTTGGGGTCCTCCCGCAGGGCGTCCGCGATGGGGCAGATGGTGGCCCCGGCGTAGCCGAAGACCCGCTCCACGCCCTCCCGGGCCAGGCCCTCCATGAGGATTTGAGCGCCTGTCAGTTCCATGCTTGACTTGCTCCTTTCCATTCCGAGTAAAAAGCAAAGAAGCCCGTGTCCCTCGTCGGGTCACGGACTTGCAAGAGTTCCGGTTTTGGGGCCGGTGGTTCAAAGGGATTCTACCCTTGATTCGCGCATGACCAAACGCACTATTCTGTTTCGGTGAGTTACCAGTACCAGAACCAGAATAATGTACAGGCCCAGGATGTCGTTCAGCACGTTCATCGTCAGCATAGGGCGTTCCCTCCGCCGCCTTGAGGCGGCCCTTCGGCCTCCGGCCTTCCCGCCGGGAAAGCCCTCCGCCTGTCTTGGTTTGTTATTATACATGTCCGGGATTTAAAGCGCAACAAAAAAATCGCCCGCGTTCCGCTTTCCATATGATTTCACGAATATGAAGGCGCTTCCCTCCTCTGTTCTCGTAGAAAATGACGAGGACTCTTCCAGGATTCGGTATCAGACAGCACCTCTTTTTCGCAGACAACGCGGCGGCCCGCTTTGGAGGGGAAATTTTTTCAGGAAAATTTTGAAAACCGCAAAACCTCCGGGGCTGATTTTGGTACTTACTATATAGAGGGGTTTCCCATGCCCCTACTACGAAAGGAGTGTACCCTATGAAAAAAGTGATATCCCTGCTTTTGGCTCTGGCGCTGAGCCTCGCCCTGGCGGTCCCGGCCCTTGCGGACGGGCAATCGGTCTTCATCATGTTCCCAAACGACGAATTTGAAAGTACCGTCGGCTCCAAAACCGGCACCGGCTGGTCTTTTGACTTCGACGCCTTCACTCTGACGCTGAATGGGATAACAGATGCAAAAGTCATACTCAGCCACCTTGGCACCGACCCCACCGTCGTTCTGGCTCCCGGAACCACGAATACGCTCACCTCGTTCATGATGGACAGCCTGAGCGGCGAGGAGGGCTATCCCACCGTCTTCAAGGGAAGCGGCGAGCTGATTATTTCGGACCCCAGCGCGACGGAAAACGGCGTTCTGCACGGCTCCTCCGGCAGCATAAAGCTCCAGGACGGCCTGACCATGACCGGCGGGACCAAGGAGGGCGACAGCGGCAAGCTGACCTTCAAGAAGTTCTCGGGCTATCCGCTCTATAAGCTCATGGCCGGGGACAAGCCCGCCACCTACGTCCGCATCGGCCCGGCGGCGGGAGCCAAGCCCGCCGAGACCCAGAAGCCCGCCGCCTCCTCCACCGGCTTTACCGACGTGGCGGCCAACTCCCCCTACGCGGAGGCCATCAAGTGGGCTGTGGGCAAGAAGATCACCACCGGGAAAACGGCCACCACCTTCGGCCCCGGGGACCCCTGCACCATGGGCCAGGCCAACATCTTCCTGTGGCGGAACGCGGGCCGTCCCGAGCCGACGAACGGCTATGGAAACGACATGGACATGGCCGAGATGTGGGCCCTGAATGACGCGGGCTACATGGACCGCCTGGACGACCGCTCCGACACCTGTACCCGCCTCTGGTTTGTCTATGCCCTGTGGGTTGTGGCCGGGCAGCCGGCCGCGTCCAAGACCGCGGCCTTCACGGACGTCTCGGATTTAAACGATGACGGAAGGGCCGCCATCAACTGGGCGGTGGAAAAGGGCGTTACCACCGGCAAGACCGCGGACACCTTCGCCCCCTTCGATCCCTGCACCCGGGGCCAGATCGTGACGTTCCTGTACCGGGCCGTCAAATGACCGGAAATCCCCCAAACAAAAGGACCGCCCGGAGGGCGGTCCTTTGCTGTCGGTTTACAGTGCGATGGAAGTGCCGGTTTCCCCGGCGATGCCGGCCTTGGCCTTCTCCAGCAGGGTGATGAGGGCCGTCCTGCCGGGGCGGGACTCGGCGAACTTCACCGCCGCCTGGACCTTGGGGAGCATGGAGCCGGGGGCGAACTGGCCCTCGTCCATGTAGCGCCGGGCCTCCTCCGGGGTCAGGGCGTCCAGCCACTTCTGGTCGGGCTTGCCGAAGTTCACCGCCACCTTTTCCACGGCGGTGAGGATGATCAGCACATCGGCGTTCAGCTCCTCCGCCAGCACCTCGCTGGCGAAGTCCTTGTCAATGACCGCCGCCGCGCCCTTCAGGTGGTGCCCCTCCGTCTTGAAGACGGGGATGCCGCCGCCGCCGCAGGCCACCACGATGTGGTCGCTTTCCACCAATGCCCGGATGGTGTCCAGCTCAATAACGGACACGGGCTTGGGGGAGGCCACTACCCGGCGGTAGCCCCGCCCGGCGTCCTCGATGACCTGGTAGTCCCGCTCCCGGACCAGGGCGTCGGCCTCCTCCTTGGTCATGAAGGCCCCGATGGGCTTGGTGGGATGCTCAAAGGCGGGGTCCGTGGGGTCCACCTCCACCTGGGTGAGGACGGTAGCTACGCCCTTGTTGATCCCCCGGTCCAGCAGCTCCTCCCGCAGGGCGTTCTGCAGGTCGTAGCCGATGTAGCCCTGGCTCATGGCCACGCACACGGACAGGGGGCAGGGGATGTACTTCTCGGGGTTGGAGCGGGTGAGCTCCGCCATGGCCTTCTGGATCATGCCCACCTGGGGGCCGTTGCCGTGGGCCACCACGACTTCGTTGCCTCCCTCGATGAGGTCCGCGATGGCCCGGGCGGTCTGCTTCACCGCCGCCATCTGCTCCGGCAGGTTATTGCCCAGGGCGTTGCCGCCCAGGGCGACTACGATACGTTTACCCATGACGCGCGGCTCCTTAGAAGAACTTCCGCTTGTCGGCGGCATCCAGGGCCATGAGGGCGGACACGGGGTCCTTGACCTTGCTCATCATGATCATGGCCGCGATGATATAGGGCTTGTAGCTGGCCTCCTTGTACAGGGGCACCAGGTAGCGGTCGAAGACGGAGTTGTCCACCTCGCCCTCGGGGCAGCTGAGGCCCGTGATGTCGGCGGGCAGGCAGTGGAGGTACAGGGCGGAGCTGTTCCGGGTCTTCTTCATCATCTCTTCGGAGCAGGTCCAATCCTTGTGCTGGGCGTTCTGGGCCAGGAGCCTCTGCTCCAGGGCGTCGATGCCCGCCTGGTCCCCGGCCTGGTAGAGCTTCGTACGCTCCTCCATGGCGGCGAAGGGGGCCCAGCTCTTGGGATACACGATGTCCGCGTCCTGGAAGGCCTCTTCCATGGTGGCGACCTTCTTGTAGCTTCCGCCGGTGGCCTGGGCGTTCTTCCGGGCGATCTCCTCCACCTCGGGCATCACGTCATAGCCCTCGGGATGGGCCAGGACCACGTCCATGCCGAAGCGGGTCATCAGGCCGATGACGCCCTGGGGCACGGAGAGGGGCTTGCCGTAGCTGGGGGAGTAGGCCCAGGTCATGGCGATTTTCTTGCCCTTCAGGTT
>CAJUOD010000014.1 GCA_910587875.1 uncultured Oscillibacter sp.
GACCTGCGGAGGTCAGGACAGCTGGATCGCGGAGAACATGCTGAAAAAGCGGATGTGGGTGGATACCAACGACTACGACGCGCTCCACGCCTGTGTCCAAAACGACGCGATGGAGGTGTGCAAGCTCCTGCTGGACGGCGGCATGGACTTCGACCAGTACCGGCAATGGGCGGAGACACGGCCCTGCGCCGGCCATGAGGAGACGCTCCAGGCTCTGGCGGACCATTGGACGGAGCTGAAGGCGGCTCAGGAACAGGGAGAACAGGCTCTCCAGCAGACGGGAGGAATGACTTTTGGGTAATCCACTCCTTCTGGCAAGAGCCGCCGCCGTCCTCACCGACGAGGATACCAGGAAAACGATGGGCTGGATCGTTGTGGCGGTCCTTTCCCCCATCATTCTTGTGATCGCCTTCCTGTGCGCCCTGGCCTCCGGCACCGCCACGCACAATATCTCCGCCGCCGAGCTGTGCTTCTACGGCGGGGAGCTTCCGGCGGACACCCCCGAGGAATATCGGACCTACATTGAGGACATGCGGACCAGTTTCGAGCTGCTGGACGGCTTCATCACGACGGTGAACGGGAAAACAGAGGAGGAAAAGAGCCTTGACGAAATCAGAGTCAAGGCGTTTTTTTATGCCCTATATTTCGGAGAGGACTCCCCCAGCCGCCGGGACCACCAGAGGTTCGTGGACTGCTTCGTCACCTACGAGGAGCGGACCCGCATGGTCCCCATAGAGGACAGCGACCCGCCCGCTGAAACGGAAGAAGTCTACACTGTGGCCGTTCCCATTGAGGACCTGGAAACTATCTGGCGGAACATCGCCACAGCCATGGGCATGGAACCCTCTGCCGAGCAGAAGCAAAACGCCGGCAGCGTCTACAGCCTGATTCGCTATGGCTATACCACCGGGGCGGACAGCGGCGGTTTTACTGGGGCGGATGTGCCCTTCATCGGCGCGGACGGCTTCTGTTCTCCCATCGGGCCGAACTGGCGGAACGTTATCACCTCGGAGTTCGGCTACCGACAGGACCCCTTCACCGGCAAGACGAAGGGACACAGCGGCATGGACCTGGCGGTCCCCACCGGCACGCCCATCCGGACCGCCCTGCCGGGGACCGTCACCGTCTCAACCTATAACCAGGGCGGCTATGGGTATTACGTCATGATCGACCACGGCGGCGGGCTGGTCACGCTATACGGCCACTGCTCCCAACTGCTGGCACGGGTGGGCCGGGCAGTGGAGGCCGGAGACGTGATCGCCCTGTCCGGCTCCACCGGAAGGTCTACCGGGCCGCATCTGCACTTCGAGGTCCGGGTCAACGGCCAGCGGACCAACCCTAGAAGCTATCTGCCGTAGAACAGGAGGAACCATGAAAATAAAAGCAAACTTCTCATACGCGCTGAACTATTTCGGAGAGGCTGACTGCCGGATCGAAAAGCTGGTGGAGGCGTCCCCTGAAGATTTCAAAGAACTGCAAATCTCCCTTCAGGACAACTCCCTTCTCCTGGAGCATAAGGACTGTATGTACGAACAAGACGGTGTTCACCACTGCCTGCTGGTATTGGAGCGGGCGGGTTATGACGGCGTTCTGGCGGAGGCAAAGGGCCCCGGCTATCCCTTCTACGCCGCGTACATCACCGGAATGCGGGATATCCTGAACGGCGGGCTGAACCGGGCGGCGGACTTCATCGTCCGGCAATGTATGGAGAACCCCCAGGAGAGCAACTGGCAAATTTTTTTCAATGACCGCCACGGCCGCGCTCATGGTTATGTATCGTTCGATGAACTGTCCAAGCGGTTCGGGCTGACGATCCGGCCCGGCAACGGGCTGGACGCCATGCTGCTGGACACCCTCCGCCGCCGGCCGGAAGTAACCGCTGCGGAATTGAGTGACGGTATCGTGGAGACATCCTGCGCTATGGATTCCAAGATGTGCTCGAATACACAGAAGAATGCATCCGCCGTGTTTTCACTGTGCCGCACGGCGGAGCTTTTCGAAAACGCCGTTTCCTCAGCCCAGGAGCTTTACCGGGGAGAGGAACTGTACGCCATGCTCCATGGCAGCTTTGGTTTGACCATCCAAGAAATCCGAGGCCACGGGTATCTCTCAGATCAGGAGCTGACAGAAATCTGCCGGGTCCCCCAGCAGGTACTGGAGGGCGGCATGACGGTCCGTGACCTCCTCACTCTGGATGGCCTTCCCGAAGGCGCCTCCCTGGCGCATAAAAACTCCGTCTTCCTGGTCCCGCTGGAGCACCTGAAGCTGCTGGCCGATACAGGCAGGGAGAACTTCACCGCTTTGCTGGACGCGCGGGTGGCTGATATCCGGGTGGATGAAGAAACGCCCGAGCTGCTGCTGGAGGGTGTGGAGGCGTCTGAACTGGACCGGCTTCACGATGAACTCGGGGCCCACAAGCAAGCCGAACAGGCCATGGGTCCGGCAATGGGATAGGAGGCGCTATGGACAGATTTCACATTCCTACCGTCGCGGAGGGCCTCATCGCCTATGCCGTCGAGCGGCAGAACGGATTCGAGCGGCATCAGCAAGAAGGATTTCCCCCCTGGTCAGAGCGGCGGCGGTTTTGGACAGACGCCATCCTCCACGGTATGGCACTGCTGGAGGGGGAAACCCCTGATCCGAAGTTGATGGAGCGATATGACCATGAGAAGGGAACGTCCCGCCGGGGGTTCGTCACTGTGCCTGCCTCCCCCCAGCTCCAGCAGAAGACCATCCGAAACCTGCGGCGCTTCGTGTCCGCCTTGGAGTTTGCGGGAGGCGACCGCCGCCGCCAGATGAATGTGGTCTGGAAGCTGCTGGACGATATGTCCTCCCACCTGCCTTGGGCGGGTAAGGACAACGGCCTTGACCGTACCCGTGACGAGGCGGAGTACGCGCTTTGCCGCATGACCGCCCAGATGCCCATCTGCTTTACCCGAGTTCTCCTGGGCGGAGACGCCGGGCCTCATTGGGTCAGCGGGTTTGTCCCCGGCTCCGTGACAGACGCCGAAGCCGTCAGGCGGACCGCCGTGTACCGGGATGCCCGTCTGCGGTACCCGGAGGTCAAAAAATGGCCCGCCCTCTGCACCGTCTGCGTGGGCCGGGATCTGCCGTCCGCTATTGGTATGGCCAGCGCCTGTGCGTTTGATCTGGAGATCCTGAACCGGATTGGAGACAGGTTTCTCAAGGAGCCGGGCGTCCAGCAGGTGTATGCTGGACAGATGACCATTTCCGCGTCGCCGGCGATGGCCGAAAGCTGGAGGTCGGTACAGTATCCGTCACTCCATGGAAACCGTCCCTTGACAGCCGCGGATTTAGACGTTCAGGAGAGGATCGGCGTGGAAGATGAGCGGATAAACTTCTGCCTGGACGTCCTCGCTGATGAGGAAAGCGTATTCGGGCGGCAGCTGTCCAGTGAAGCGGAGGACTCCTATGTTCAAGCGTATACGTCCTATATGATCGACACAGGCCAGGTCGATGATACGCTGGACATTGTGGTGAGGTCGCCTGGCGGCGATGAATGGTTTTCCTGCATCCTCACGGATGAAGCCAGGGAGTCGCTGCGGCAGAAGCTGGATACCTTCTGCGTGAATACATACGCGGAGCATCTGCCATCGCCGCCGGTACAGCGACAGGAGGAACCTGATACGCCCCAGGCCGCTATGGAAGCGGGATATTCTATGGGTCCGGCTATGGGATAGGAGGTAATGTGGTGAAGAATTTTAATATCCCCCTCGTGGCCGAGGGCCTGATCACCTACGCTGTCGAGCGGCAGATCGGGATGGAAAGGCCATGGCAGGAAGACGCTCCCCCTTGGGCAGAGCGCCGGCGGCTCTGCGCAGACGCTGTCCTCCGGGGAATGGCCGAGTTGGATGGTCTGCCGCCTGGCTTGAAATTCCTGGAGCAGTATGACCTGGCACTGGAGCAGGCAAAACATGGGGCACTCGGGGCACCGGCTTCTCCCCATCTGCAAAAAGAGATCGGTCAAAATTTTATGCGGTATGTATCCGAGCTGGAAAGAGCCGGTGGTGACAACAGGCATCAGATCGCTGCGGTCAGGGAACTGGCGCGGGATATAGCGACCCATCATCCTTGGGCCAGGTCTAAAATACCATTCTTTGAACCTGTGATATGCACAGCAGGCAGTATACTCAAGCGCATGACCGCAGAGCGGCCCATCCGCTTTACCTATTTTACACTGAGTGGCGGCTTTGATCCGCCAAGTCATATAAGTGATTTTGTGTCTGGAACCGTGAACGGCGTCGAAGCCGCCAAGGCAACGGAATTGTATCAGAGAGCAACTGAATGGTGTCCCAACGCCTCAAGATGGCAGGCGCACTGCGAAGTTTATGTCTGTGGAAACGCTGACCATGCGGATTCAGTGGCTGACGCCGATGATTTCGATATGAGCATCATCCGGGAAGATGCGTACAGATTCCTGAAACAGCCCGGTGTCCGTTGTGTAGACAGATGGGAGTTGGAGATTCCTGCCTATGAAATGATCAAGGCGCTGAGAGTAGCGCCAGGAGCAGCGCCGAAGGCCGTTGTCATCCCAAACACATTGAAAAGGCTCCAGACAGAGGTGGGCGGGTGCATCGAGGCGCTGGGACTGGACCGCGGCACCCGCCTGATCTGCAATGAGGAGGGAAAGCTGATGGGCCTCCCCGCCAACCGTCAGGTGGGTGGAGATATCATCGTTGGGACTTTCCTCATTGTCGGTGAGTCGGACGGCGAGTTCTGTTCCCTTTCTGATGCGGATGCCGCTCACTATGCCGAAGAATTTGCACAGCCCCTGCCGTCCCACAGCAGCCCGGATGAACCACCCCAGTGGACATTTCATGTATTTTGAGTAGGAGGCGAAACAGATGGACAGAGAGGAAGTCACGCTGTCCTTCGACAGCGAGAAAATGGAGGCGCTGGTATTCTATCTGAAAAAAGACAGCACTACCGTGCAGAAGAAGATGGACGAGGCCCTGTGCCTGCTCTATGAGCAGACGGTGCCGGAGCCGCTGCGGGAGTACCTGGACGCCAAGACCGCACCCGCCCGGCCCAAGCGCCCGCCCCGGCCCAGCCAGCCCAAGGCAGCCGTACCTAAGCAGACCGCTGCCCACGAGGAGGTGCATCATGAACAGTAGAGAAATTACACTCTGGCTGGATGAACGATGGTACCAGGCTCTGACTCAGCAGTTGGAAGTGGAAAAGCTGGAGGATAAACTGAACGAGTATTTGGAGGATCTTGTCAGGCTGCTTCCTACACCAGTTTACGAAAAGATCATCGGAGAGATTCGTGAGGAGGAACAACAACGGGAGCAAGCTATAGCCGCCAGTCAGGAATATGCTGTGTTCCGTGTAACGGAAAATGGCCGGAAGGAGTATTTCCGTTTGAATCAGAATTACGAACTGCCGCAGGCTTCACGTGCGCTGCGGAAATATTTGCGGCAGGGACCCGGAGAGAGCATTCACTCTTTTTCGGAGCTGTTCCCTAGACGGGAAGCCATTACCCACGAGGAGTTCGACCGAATGGCTGGTCTCCACATGGAGAACGCCGGCAGGGTCACTGGTGTGTTCGAAATCGACTTTGACAAGAGAGAGGTCTCCACTGTAGATGCTGACGGCTGGAAGACCTGGTCCATGCAGGATGTCTCCGCCGCCGCCTACTACGCCTTCCGCAAGGGCTACCTTTGCTTGGACAGACGGTACGAGATCCTTCTGGATAAGCTGGAAGGCAAGGAACTCACCTCGGCGGGTCACCTCTCCGCGCAGGATATCTCCTTCGCGGAAGAGATCACCGAAATTGACGGCCTGTTGGATTTTTACATGGAAACCTACTTCAACGTGGACGCTATGTTCGGAACGTATGTCTGCACCGGAGAAAATGACGACACTCTGAATGTCTACGCCAACTATGACTGCGCCACCGGGCAGGTCTGCGATGAGCTGGAGGTTGACCTGCACTGGGCGGATGGACGCGAGGAGGCGGTGAAATACCGGCTCAACGCTGTCGAGAAAGCGACCTTGCTGCGAAAGATGGACTCCTACTGCCAGGAGCAGACCGGGCAAACGTTGAAGGAGTACGGCGCACAGGTCTTGGCGGAGGACATGGCTCCACCCGCCGCGCCGTCGATGTGAGTCAAAAACGGTACGGATTTTTTATTGCTGTTGCTGAATGGACATCCCGGCGGGGATGTGGCATTGTGTTGCCTGCCCCTCAAAACCACCAGAACCCAGAAAGGATGGTCAACATGAAACGAGAAAACCGAACTCCCCTCACGCTCCTTGAAGCGTGTACCCTGATGGCACGGGAAGCCGTGTCGCTGCTGGAAGGCGGCGTAGATGCGCTGGACTCCGGAACCAAGTTCCGGGAAACGCTGGCCCTGCTCAACTCCACGCGGGACCTGGGCGACGGCGGCGCGCTCCTGGCCTGGGTCGACCACGAGCTGGAAAGCGCCAGGCGGTTCGCCAAGACAGGGGAACGGGCGGACAGCCTGGTCAAGCTGGACGCGCCGCTCCCCATGCCGGACCCGCTCATGCAGCTCGACACTGTGTGGACGGTCCTCCAAGCCGCAGCCCAGGGGTCTCTCACCGAAGAGCAGTGGCAGACGGCCCTGGACGCCATGCGGTCCCTCACGGAAATGGACGGGCTGGAGGATATGGTCCTGAGCACCGACGTTCCCACCGCCGGATTCCTGACCACCGACGCTCTCCAGGACCTGCTGAGGTCTGTTCAGGCGGCCCTCTCTAAAATCCAGGACCACTCCAGCACGGAGTCCTTAGTGCAGGAGATGATGTGATGGGCAACGCCGACGATGCTCAGCTGGTCCTCATTCGGATGATGTCCATCCGCGGCGGAGATCGCTTCCAGGTCATCACCTACAGCAGGGACGACGGTGGGGCGGATGAAAAACTGGATTATGCCTCCGTCACGGAAGCGGCACGAGCCGCAAGGAACTACGTGCAGGGAAAAGACGGACCGGCTTATGACGGCGCCCTCGTCTACGACAAAAAGAAGAGAAGCATCGTGCGGCTGTTCGGTTCGTTCCCTGAGTGCGCCCGCCCCGTGTGCGCTCAGGCTGGCCAGGGGGAGCAGGGGGCGCGGGACATATGAGAAGATGGAACACCCGCGGATACGAAACCTGCGCCCACAGCATGAAGAGAAGCTCCACCCCCTGGATAGTCCGCGACAGCTGCGAGAGTCCATACCGGCTGTTCACTGGCAAGCATTTCGAGCTGCCAAACAAAACCGTGTGCGTCCACTGCCAATCCTACCGCAGCGACAGACGGACCCCATGACCGTACCGGCAGAGGGCCGCTCCCATTGTGGAGCGGCCCTCCCGCTGTTCCCGCGCTGTCCACCACGCCGGCACCCCACGCTGCCGCCGCAAGGGCTCCGCCGGAGCGATACCCCTCCCCTCACCAGAGCGCGCCCTGCGGGGCCTTGTGCCGAACGAACCCGCTCCAGACCAAGGAGCCCAGGCACACCGCAAATAGGCCCGGTCGAAAAAGGTGCGGGATAAATGCCGGGGGTCACAAGGACCCCTCGGCCCGTGAACACCGCCCCGCAGAGCGGGTCGGGGACGAAGACGCGGGGGTCTGGTTACGCCCCCTGGGGTCTGGTCGGGGGTCTGGTTTTCCTCAAAGGCCCGTCGTTGGGCGGTTTTCCGGGGTTCCGTTCGGGGATATGGGCGCAAAAAGGGCCTCCCACCGGCGTGGGAAGCCCTCTTGTCAGTCATGCGATTGAAGGCCCGTTTGAGCGGCGGTTTCGATCCGCCGCGCCAGAGCGTCCAGCGACTCCCTCTGACACAGGCCGCTCTCCTGCTCCTTCTGCCGAAGAGCGGCAAGGTCATTCCGAACACCGGACAGTTCTTCCTCCGTTCATGGCCTGCTCCAGAAGCGGCGCAGGACGGCGGAGGGCAGCTCCTGACTGCCGCCGCTGTCGTACAGAAGCGTCAACTCCCGATCCCAAATGCTGACGCGGGAGACGCAGGGAAGCGCCCGCAGCGCGTCCAGGTTTTCCGGCAGGACGCTCACGATGTTGTCGTGGGCCTCCAACGCCGTGGACCTGGGAATTGTCCCGCCCTCGTTCATCTGGTAGAACCGCAGAAGCGTGCTGGCAAGGGAGACCTCCGGTCTGGCGGCGATGACGGCGATCTCAACACGGTAGCCCTTGCCCGTCAGCAGTTCGGCGGTGGACCTCGGGACCTCCACCGTCCTGCCGGTGCCTTCGATCACCAGATTGCGCCCGGCGTCGGAGAGCTGTCCAATCAGGCCCTCCACCACCGCCGAGGAAAACACGGAGGTCATGGCGACCGAGTCGGAGCCACACGCGGCGTACAGCTTTTGGTAGCTGGGATGGCAGCGGCGGTAATCGTCTCCGTTGATGAACGCAGCGTCTCCACGCATTCGCGACAGCAGCATGGTGGACAGCTCCGTTTTCCCCGCTCCCGGCTGGCCCGCCAGCAGGATGGCGCGGGGATGCTCCTGCTGGTGAGTGCAAGACAGCGTCAGAGAAAGTTCGCGCTCCAAAATCCTGGACACATCCGCTTCACTAAACGACGCGGCTACACCCCCATCACGCATTGGTCTCCGCCTCAATTCGGAAAAGGAATCCCTTGGCAAGATCAAACTGTCCCTCGATACGGTCCAGTTCCTTCTCCGACGTGGCCAGCAGGATGTCCCTTTTCGCTGTCCACACCAGGTCGTACATGACCCGAACCGGGTGGTTCTGTCCCGTCAGGTTTTTCTCCCGCTCATAGTGGTACAGGTTCCCCAAAACGGAAGCCCCCTTCTCCATCAGCACTTCCTGACGGAGTGAAAACTCATATCTGCTCACGCGGCGCACCTCCATACGAGACCGTCAACCATTTCAATTCCAGTATACGCATCATACCACATTCCCTGCGCCCCCGCAACCCATCCAAGCGGTGTGCGGACCTATTTTTGTAAATCTGCCCAATGACAGCCGGTGAACGCCGGAGGGAGAAAGGAGGAATGTATCATGCAGATCAAATACGGCAGGGAGAAGGACTACGCGGATTTTTCCCACAAGCAAAATCAGACCGCCGACGGGCGGGCCATCGTTCAGTTCATGGAGGTCTGGAGCGGGATGATGGAATGCGCCGCAGAGCAAAGCGGGGCCGATGTGTCGGAGACCGCCTGTCTCACTGTGCAGGCCGCCGCGGACGCCGCCGGGATCTCCAGGGACGAGGATGTGCTGGCCGGAGCCGCCAAGCTGCTGGACTGCTGGGCCCATGGCGACCAGCTTCGGGAGTGGGTCATGTACCACCCGCCTGAAATCCTGTCGGAACACCCGGACGTCGCGTCGAGCCTCTGGCACGCCTCTCAGGAGCTGCTCGACGCAGTGCCCAAGCTGGCGGACGCCTATCCGTGCATCCTGGGAACCGCCCCGGACCTCTTGGAAGTCCATCGGATGGCTGCCCAGGCTCAGCCGGAAGCGGCGTGCCCTACAATGACGTAATAGGAGGAGCAATATGCCCAGAGAAAAAATAAAGTTCGCCCTGCGGATGTCCCCGGAGACCCAGACGCTGGTCAGAGAGCTGTACCCGCGGGATAACTGCCGGACGCAAAACGAGTTCATTGAAAAGGCCATTCGGTTTTATGCCGGCTACGTCTCCGGCCAGGACGCCTGTGAGTTCCTGCCCGCCGCGCTGACCGACGCCTTGCGGAGTACCGTCCACGACAGCGAGAACCGGACGTGCCGTCTGCTGTTCAAGCTGGCGGTGGAGCTGGACATGGTGATGAATGTCCTGGCGGCCGGGATGGAGATTCCCCAGGAGGACCTGGACCGCCTCCGGGGCCGCTGCATCCGGGAGGTCAAGTCCACCAACGGCAGCGTCACCCTCAAAGACGCGGTGAACTACCAGAAGGGCGGTGCGTAATGCGTCAGGCCAACATGACGGAAGACGAAGTGCGCACGGCACTTCACCAGAAGCTCAAGGATCGATGGAGTCAATACTCCGCCGAAATGCTGCAGCGGCCTTCCGCAGAAATTTTTGATCGGGCTGGCGAAATCGCCGCCGCCCGGTTCTGCTACGAGCAGCTCACGGAAAGCTCGATCAGTTATCCGGTGGAGTATCTGGAATACCTTCTGCGGTTCGAGGACCCGCTTTCGGTTGTCCAGGCCCAGTGGATCTCGGCGCAGAACGTTGACTACAGTGATGAGTTTGAACACGCGCTCTGGATGATCCAGAACGATAGCACAGCTGAACAGGATTACCCACTGGACCCGGTGTGGAAGCCGGAACCCGGTCCCTCCCTGTGCTGACCACAAGGCGGTGACGCTTCGTGCCACGGCTCATTTTCAAATGCCCTTACCTCAAATCGGAGCAGCATCGATCCGCCGCCCACCGGGAGAACTACGTCCGCTACGTCGCCACCCGTGAAGGCGTGGACCGGCTGGACCCCGGCAAGGCCGCCCTGCCCGCCACCGAAAGGCAGAAGGAAATGGTCAGTCAGCTGCTGCGTGACTTCCCCCTCTGCCGGGGGCTGTTCGAATACGAGGACTACCTCGCCGCCCCCACCCGTGGAAACGCCTCAGAGTTCATCACCAGAGCTATCGAGGACAACGCGGACTCCCTTGCCAAACGAGAGAACTATATAGACTACATCGCCAAACGTCCTCGGGCGGAACGCTCCGGCACTCACGGCCTGTTCACCGGGGCGAACGATCCCCTCGTGCTCTCTCAGGTGGCGGAGGCGGTGGCCAGCCACTCCGGCAACGTGTGGCTCCCCATCATCTCACTGCGCCGTGAGGACGCCGCCCGCCTGGGCTACGACAACGCCGCCAACTGGAAAGACCTGCTCACCAGTTACGCGCCGCAGTTTGCGGAGGCCATGAAGATACCGCTGAGTCAGTTCCGCTGGTACGCCGCCTTCCACGACGAGTCCCATCATCCCCACATCCACATGGTCTGCTACAGCGCCGACGGCAAGTCCGGGTTCCTGGACCGGGAGGGCATCGCCAAAATCAAGTCCGGGCTGGCAAGGGAAATTTTCCACCAGGACCTGACGGAGATTTATCGGCGTCAGACCCAGCAGCGGGACGCGCTCACCCTGGAAAGTCAGGATGTGCTGCGGCAGCTCATTGACCAGATGCGTTCCGGGACACTGGAAAGCCCAAGCATCGAGCACCTCATGCTGGAGCTGGCGGAACGGCTGAAGAACACCTCCGGCAAAAAGCAGTATGGCTATTTGAAAGCGCCGCTGAAGTCTATCGTGGATGGGATCGTGGACGATCTGGAGAAGGACCCCCGCGTCGCCGCCGCTTATGAACTGTGGTATCAGTCACGGGAAGAGGTTCTGCGGACCTACAAGGACGATCTGCCGGAACGGCTCCCCCTGTCTCGTCAGAAGGAGTTCAAGCGGATCAAGAATATCGTAATCGAGGAGGCGGTGCGGCTTGGCCAGGAGGCCGCTGTACTCTCGCCAAAAGATGAGCCGGAAGCACAGGCTCCTATGGATGACGCCCCGGCACCGGAGGAGCCGGTCCCTGACAGTGCGCCGCCGGAGGCCCGTGAAGAAGTTCCGCCCACCATGGTATGGAGCAAACGCTATAAGGAGGCCCGGCAGTTTCTGACTGGAGATGGCGAAACGCCGCCTGATTTTGAAAAGGCCCGTCTGCTGCTCCTGGAGGAGGCTCAGGCCGGTAACGCTCTCGCCATGTTCGATCTCGGCAGAATATCCTCTGTCGGAATCGGACAGAGCCCTGACGGGCCACCGGCCCAGGCGTGGTACACCAAAGCCCTCGCCGCCTTCCGGGCTGTGGAAAAGGAGCGGTCCAACCGTTACGCGAAGTACCGGATCGGCAGGATGTACGCCGCCGGGCTCGGCGTGGAGCAGGACTGTGAAGCGGCGGCGCTGTGGTTTGAGAAATCTGCCGTCCAAAATTACGCCGCCGCCCAATACTCCCTTGCCAAGCTGTACAGCGAGGGCTGGGGCGTGGGGCGGGATTACAGAATGGCGCTCCGGCTCTATGAACAGGCGGCGGTGAAGGGCTTTCCCTATGCCGCCTGGGAGTTGGGGAAGCTCTACCGGGACGGCGTCGGGGCCAGGCCGGATGACCGCCAGGCCAGCAGATACTTCGCCTCCGCCTTTCGAGGGTTCCAGGTGATGGAGGCTCGGAGCCACGACGACAAACTCCAGTACCGCCTTGGCTGGATGCTCCTGCATGGGGTCGGAGCGAAACGCAATGAAGCCGCCGCCCGGAAGTGGTTCGAGAGGTCTGCGGCGCGGGGAAATGAAAACGCCCAGTACCAGCTGGCAAAGCTGATCCTGGGCAGCGATAGTTCCACGCCGGAGGAAATCTCCCAAGCTGTAGACTGGCTGACAAAACTTGCGGAGGGCGGCTCTGAGCACGCTCAATACATGCTTGGCAAGCTGTACCGTGACGGTGGTGCTGTAGAGCGGAACGACGTTCAGGCGGCGATCTGGTTCTCCCACGCGGCGGAGCAGGGACACGAGTACGCCATGTACGCCCTCGGAAAGCTCGATCTGGAGGCTGGTAATGCCTCCGCCGCCTGCCGCTGGTTCGAAAAAGCGGCGGAGCTGGGGAATCAATTTGCGCAGTATCAGCTGGGCAAACTCCTGCTGGCCGGAGAAGGCGTCCCGAAGGATATGGAACGCGCCCTCCGCTGGTTCACCGCCTCGGCGGAGCAGGGAAACCAGTTTGCGCAGTACGCCCTCGGCAAGCTGTACCTTCTGGGAAGAGACATCCCCCAGGACAAGGAGGCAGCCGTCCGCTGGTTCGCCCAGGCGGCGGAACAGGGAAACGAGTACGCCCAATACTTCCTGGACCACATGAACGATCCCCAGGGCCCGCCGCTCCTGACCAACGCCACCCGGCTCCTCCATCACATGAGCAGGATATTCCAAGACGAGGCGCCGCCCGCCCTTCCGGGGATCAGCTTCGTGGACAGCAAGCTCCGGCGGAGAATCCGGGAGAAGAAGATCGCCATGGGACATAAGCCGGACGACCATGAGGACCAGGGAATCGCTATGCGCTGAAAAAGGGACGGCCTCCGCCGTCCCTCCTTATACCCGGAAGGTCAATCTGTGGTAGTACCCGTCACAGACCCGAGCAATGGGCTTGTCCGCCACGGCGGGCCGGTCCGGGCCATAGAGAAGCCTGCCGATTTTGTACAGCTCCCCGTTGATGTACACCGACTCTCCGGCGCTGTGGCTCCCGCTTGCCGTCAGCCAGGACAGCGCCTCGCCCACCGTACAGCCACGGCGGAACTCCCCTCGTTCATCCCAAAGTGGATTGCGGCTCAAGTCCATATCCAGACATCCTCCTTCATCGCAGCTCCACATATTGTAGCTGGGCCGCTCTGGAAAAGCAATGTCTGGAACGGAGAAAAAGAGGATTGTTTTTTATGAAACATTTTTTCGATTGGGGCTTGACAGCGGCGAAGTCATTCCGCCTCAGTCATTTCCTCCAAGGCCGGCCGCTTCCCCTTTGACACGGGGAGCTGGTGTCCAGAACAGTCGGAAGATTTACCGAATGACAAACCGCCTGATAAATTCAGCCGGAGTCAATATCTCCGGCCGCTCGACGTCGACGTCCGCAAAATCTTTGTCTCCTGTAAGCAGGATATCCACATCCTCTTGAATAGCCGTGTACAACACCGGGTAATCCTTGTCGTCCCTGATCTTAAAGCGTCCTCTCTCAATCATCTGCGGAGTATAGACAAGCTCGTAGCTCATAGCGGACAACAGCTGATCTACAGCCAGAGCTTTCGTCGGGAATTTGCGCTCTATGACAAGAGACAGTTCCTCTATAACAAAAGAGGACAATACGAGGCGGTACTCTTCAAAGATACAGCGCATCATTCCGTTCATCCGCTCACTCGGAAAGAGGAGTGCCGAGAGGAGGACGTTTGTGTCCAGCATGACTCGCATCTCAGCCTCTCCCCTGCTCCCGCCTCAGCTCTGAAATCAGATCCACGACATCCTGCTCATTCTTCAGGCCAAGCCGTTCCGCCTCACCCGCAAACGCCGCCTGTGCCTTGCGGAGCGCTTCCATAGAGGAATTCATCATGATCACCCGGCCCTGCTCCTCAATCAGCAAAACCTTGTCCCCCTCCTTGATACCCAGCTTTCTCCGAATCTCAATGGGAATCGTGATCTGTCCCTTTGACGTTACCTTCGCAAGCTCCATAGCAAACGCTCCCTTCATTCCATAATTCCTTACTTTCCTTATTTGTAGTATACGCCGAATAAAAGAAAAAATCAACAGGTATCTACCGAAGGAGGATGACAATGCCCTATATTGAATTTACCGATATCCAAAAGCAGCGCGCCGCCGCCGTAGATCTGGAAACCTTTCTCCTCAGCCGGGGAGAAAGGCTTCTGCATGAGGGAAAGGATAAACGCCTCGTCAGTGACCACAGCGTCACCATCTGCGGAAACGAGTGGTACGACCACGCCACGAAGGAGGGCGGCGGACCAATCTCCTTTGTCCAGAAGTTCTACGGCCTCAGTTACCCGGAGGCCATGTCCTGCCTTCTGAACGGTGAACAGGGCGAGGTCCGGGCCGCGCCGCCGAAGAAGAAAGAGAAGAAGGAATTCTCCCTTCCTCCTAGGAACAACACCATGCGCCGGGTCTACGCCTACCTGCTCCAGCAGCGCCATCTCAGCCGGAACGTGCTGAACGCCTTCGTTCATGCCGGCCTGATCTACGAAAGCCGCGAGAGGCCGAAGGGCAGCGACCGGGAATATCACAATGCCGTATTCGTCGGGAAGGATGAGCACGGTACAGCTCGCCACGCTCATAAAAGGAGTGTCAACAGCGCCGGGCCCGGACTCAAGCTGAATCTCGCGGGCTGTGACGCGCGGTACAGTTTTCACTACACCGGAACCAGCGACCGGCTCTATGTCTTCGAGGCTCCGGTCGACCTCCTATCCTTCCTCACGCTGTACCAAAAGGGTTGGCAGTCCCACAGCTATGCCGCCCTCTGCGGCACCAGTGAGCACACCATGCTCTGGATGCTGGAGCAGAACCCCAATATCCGAAATGTCCTCCTCTGCCTCGACCACGACGCGGCGGGCATCGAGGCCAATGGGCGGCTTGCCGAGATTTTGCGGGACCATGGATACAGCCGTGTCACCGTCCTCCAGCCGGAGCACAAGGACTGGAACGAGGACCTCAAGGCCGCATATGGCCTCTCCGCCCTTCCGGCGGAGGAGCATCCCCAGCTTGCCGTCGCGCCGGAGGTCTGCCAGTTCATCGCCGAGAAATGCGGGGAACTCAAACCGGACAGCCTGGGAAGCCTCAAAAAGGAGCTTCCCAGGCTGCTTCAATTTTTCCAAAACCACATCCAACAAAATCAAATTGGAAGAGCGACTCTGTACGCGGACGAGGCGTCTGCGCTGGCGCTGGCGGCGTACGGCCGGGAACTGCGGCAGCTCGGGCAGCCGGCCGACGCCGTGGAGCTTGGCAAACAGCTCTGCGCGCGTGTCCTGCCCCATCAAAACCACGCCTCCTTCAAGAACCGTCACCGGGAGCTCAGCGCCAAGACTCAGGCTGTGCTGAAACAATATGCCGCTCCCGGCATTCGTTCCGCAGAGGATAAGCGGAAACTGGCGGAGGCGTGGCTGGACCTGGCGGCGGACTTCGTCAAGGTTACGGTCAAGTTCCAGGCAGAGGAGCAGGAGAAATGGCAGAAGCAGCAGGAGGAGCAGGAATCAAAACCTGAGCTTGCTATGACTATGTGAAAAGGAGGCTTTTTATGGACCAATCCGCAATTATCTTTATCGTACTGGCCGGCGCGGTGTTCCTGTTGATCGGGATACTCGCTACCCACTCCGGCGGTTCTCTCAACGGCATCAAAGCCAGAACCGTCGGAGACGGTCAGCACGGCACCGCCCGCTGGGCCACGAAGAAAGAGCTCATGACCACCTATCGCCACGTTCCTTTCCGGCCCGCTCAATGGCGGAAGGGAGAGAACCTCCCCAAGACCCAGGGCCTGGTCCTGGGCTGCGAGGGAAAAAAGAACGCCGTCACCGCCCTGGTGGACAGCGACGACATCCACTGTCTGATGATCGGCGCGTCCGGCGTGGGCAAAACAGCGTTCTTCCTCTATCCAAACCTCGAATATGCCTGCGCTAGCGGCATGAGTTTCCTGGCCCTAGACACCAAGGGGGACCTAGCCCGAAACTATGGGGCCATCGCCATCAAGCACTACGGCTACAAAGTGGCGGTCATCGACCTGCGAAACCCCACCCGCTCCGACGGGTACAACCTCCTGACGCTCATCAACCACTACATGGACGTAAGCCGGGAGGACCCCGGCAATCTTGCCGCCAGAGCCAAGGCGGAAAAGTACGCCAAAATCCTTGCCAAGACCATCGTCAACCCGGAGGGAGATGCCTCCAACTACGGGCAGAACGCGTTCTTTTACGATTCCGCCGAGGGACTGCTGACGGCGGTCGTGCTTCTGCTGGCGGAGTATCTGCCGCCCCAGAACACCGGGAATACGGAGACCCGCCACATCGTCAGCGTTTTCAAGCTGGTGCAGGACCTCCTGGCCCCCAGCAAAATGGCCAAGGGCAAAAACGGGTTCCAGGTCCTGATGGATTCCTTGCCGGAAACGCACAAGGCGCGCTGGTTCGCCGGATCGGCGCTGACTGCCGCCGATCAAGCGATGGCTTCCGTCATGTCCACGGTGCTGTCCAGGCTGAACGCCTTCCTGGACTCCGAACTGGAGCAGGTCCTCTGCTTCGACAGCGCCATCGACGCCGAAACCTTCGCCTCTCAGAAGTCCGCCATCTTTCTGGTACTGCCCGAGGAGGACCCCAGCAAGAACTTCATGGCGGGCCTTATAATCCAAACGCTCTCCCGTGAGTTGTTCTCTGTCGCTGATGAACACGAGGGGAAACTTCCGAACCGGGTGGTGCTGTTCTGCGACGAGCTGGGCACCATGCCCCCCTTTGACATTCTGCCCCTGTTCTCCGCCGGGCGGTCCCGAAAACTGACGCTGGTGCCTATCATCCAGAGCCTCGCTCAGTTGGAGAAAAACTACGGAAAAGAGGGCGCGGAGATCATCCAAGATAACGTCCAAGACACGATTTTCGGCGGCTTCGCTCCCAACTCCCAGACCGCCGAGGTGCTGTCCAAGGCGCTGGGAAGCCGCACAGTGCTGAGCGGCTCCATCAGCAAGGGGAAGAACGACCCCAGCCAGTCCCTCCAGATGATTGAGCGGCCCTTGATGACGCCGGATGAGCTGAAATCCATTCCCAAGGGCCAGTTCGTCGTGATGAAGACCGGCTCCCACCCCATGCGGACCCGGTTGCGGCTGTTCCTGGACTGGGGCATTACCTTCGGGGAGCCCTACATCCTGGAGGAAAAAGCCGCCCGGACGGTGGCCTACGCCAGCAAGCAGGATCTGGAGAACGCGGTCTTTCAAAGCAGAATCAGTCCCTCCGCTATCCCGGAGCAAGCGCCTCCGGGAGTATCCCGAACGGGCAAGGGTGCGGGGACCGGGCGATGGGGCTGATTGCGAGAGGTGCCTATGGGATATTTTAACGCACTCCATGCCGCCGAGCTGCCCCACCGGGACGTGGCGGTCTACATGTACCTCAAGCACCGTGCGAATGCCGAGGGCCGATGTTGGCCCTCGGTCCGCACCATCGCGAAGGACCTGAGCCTCTCCAGGGCCACAGTCCAGCGGGCCCTGCGGGAGCTCCGGCAGGACGGGTGGATTGCGGCGGAACCGCGCTGGAGGGAGAACGGGAGCTGTACCTCCAATTGCTACCGGCTGCTATAACTCCCGAAAAGAGGACAGACCCCTCCGCCAAGGGAGGGGCCTGTCCTTTTTCCGGGCCAGGGGGGCGTCATGGTGAAGCCCCCAGAAGTTACCACCGAAAGGGCTTACGATTAGTACAGGGAAATAACAACTGACTGCATTTAATATCCGGACTTTTTTGTTAGAATAGGGATCATGCGTGTGACAACTCATCCCTGCTGCATACGGTTTTAAATTTTTCATGTGTAGGTGTAATATTATGCCGTTCCGAAACAACGTAATACATATAAGACTGCGCGGTCCCTACAGAGCTTCCCACGCTTGTGAAACCGTTAAAGGAGTGATGTACATGCGATCATTAAAAGTTTATCCTCGCCATTATTCTTCTCAAAGCACTCCCGGAGAAAAGGCCGCTTCCTATCGCCGTAGGGAGCGAGTTTGGCCGACGCTCTGGTGCGCTGTCTTAATCATCGCTCTAGCCGCCTTGACCAGCGCCTGTTCCGCTGGCGAATCCGAAATATCGGAGGAGGCGGAGACCGAGCCTTTGACAGCGGAGGAGTTGTATGTCTTCAACCATCAATCCTTCAACCAGAACAACAACCGTAACGGCTTCGACCTCAACCAGTTTCTGCTCATGGCCGTGGAGTCCCCGGAAGACTACCGGAAAATTGACCTCTATCAGCTCTTCTATAACGGAATCTATAACGGAACTCCAAAATTTGCGGACTGCACTGAGGAAGAGCGTCAGGCCGTAGCAAACGTGAGTTGTGACGGTCATGTCCCGTATGTGGACCTCATCAAGTGTCCCGCAGACCAGATGAACGAGGTTTTACAGGAATTCCTGGGCCTTAGTCTGGAGGACATGGACGGGGTTGGTCTGGACCGCTTCACATATCTCCCGGAATACGACGCCTATTACGACTTCCACAGCGATGCGAATTGTCCCGGCAAGGTAAATTTCCTTTCTGGAGAGAGGAAAGGCAGCAAGGTTCTCTTGTATTACGAAAGTGACTCTTTTCCGGTTCTCAGCAGCAAGGACGGCTCCCCTGTCCATCCGGATGGAACAAGGTTGAACTGCCTGACGCTGGAAGAACAAGAATCCGGCTGGTATCACTTTCTGAGCAACTGGCGTTGCCATAAGCCCTCCCTCCCCACGGCTTACCCGGCTGGAGAGCCGGAGCTGACCATTCCGCTGGACGGCTTGGAGCCCTATAAGCCGGAGGCGGTGACGGTGAAGCGGCATACGGGGGACGTGGCGGAACCCCTCTATCAAGCCGCCTTTTCAGGGAACTCTTTCAGGGTGGAAGTCTACCGCTCCACAGAGGGCAGTCTGTACGCCGCCGTGGCAGGCTCGGGGTCGGAGCGGGACTGCTTCCTTTCCTTCCCGAAGAACGACCTCGGCTGGACGGCGGAAGGATTTGCAAGCACATTCGGTTATCCCGACGGTAAAGGCTTTGTATTCACGTACTACCGTCAGATTGGCGACAGCTATTCCCAAGTGCACGACTATTTTACCTTCTCTGAGGACGGCATCCCCTCCCGGCTGCTCCAAACCGTAGGGACAGCAGAAGAAACGGACCTGAATGGCGACGGAATCCCGGAGTTGACAGTTTCCAGGCCGGGAGCAAACCAGATGCTGTTTTTCCTGCGGGACGGTGAAATTTACCAGGCGGACGTCACGGCTCTCATCCAGGACGCCTGGCCCGAGGCAAAGTATCTGGAGTGCGGACTCTGGAACGCGGAAAGGCGAAACCTCTGCCTCACTGCTCAGGTCCCTTTCCCCGGCCTAGAGGATGTGTCCGCCGCCGCCGCCCGGACGCTGTGGTTTGACGGGGAAGTCCTTCAGCTTTACAAGGACTACAGCGTTTACTCCGATCACGTAAAGCTGGGCCTTGACGCTCCGGCATATGTGCTGGATGCAGCCCAAGACTTCGTCCAAGGACAATTCGACGCTTTGGCAGCGGATGGCTACGGCTGGGACGGCTCTGGAAACTACGACGAGGGTAATGCCGGACTGGGGAACGTGGTCTGGGACGACTGGCGGATCAACGATTTGATAGGTCCCTATTACGAAACCACGGGGGACATTCAGGTAGAAATCTGGAGGATCAACTACGAAACCCATACCGTCACGCCGGATCGGGTCATGCTGGCAGGCGCTTCCTACCGGGATGAGGACGGTTGGTGCATGATCGGTCTTCCCTTTTGCGATTATTTGTACTTCCAACTGGACGCGGAAGGAAACTGGGCATTCCTATTCTCGAAACTGGAATATGACTGTTCTCCCGGCTCGCCGCTGTTCTGGTGGGATATGGTCTATCAGATGTTGAGCATGGACCTTCTGCGGCTTTCAGACCTGAGTGTCGACGAACTGCTGGCGCCGCTGGCAGGGGGCCGTACCGCCGCTTTCTTCAACCATTTAGGAGAAGCGCCGCAGGTTGAACAGGAACAAATTCTGTCCCATCTAGCGCGAACGATCCAGGAAAACCCTGACCGGACGGAATACGCAGACTGCGTGAACACCCTGCGTGGAAACGGAGAATATAACCTTACCGATGCAGGCTGGGCGGCGTGGAAGCATTTGCAAAGCGCCGTAGGTCCCTAACGGCGCTCATCAAGAAATACTGGATAAATAAACATCGTTTCTTCTTCGGCCTCTTGTTTGTTTCAAGCGCATTCCAGGAAGAATTACTCGTCCACTTTATTCCAGCATTTCTCTGCTGGACCCTTTCTCTCTGCGTCGCCGCAGGGCCTCTCCAAGCAGGTTCCGCAGCGTGGCAAACAAATAGGCGGTGGGAGAAGAATTCTGTTCCCGGATCGCGGGAGCCTTGACCATGAAGAGTAAGAAGGCATCTTGTGTAATTTCCTCCGCCTCTTCAACGGTGAGCCCCGCCCGCATAGCGATGGATACCATTTTCGGCGAACACTGTAAATACAATCTGTCAAACCAGGCTTTCTGCGACTCCAAGCGGCACTCTCCTCTCTGTAGCAATCTTGATCTGGAACAGAAAATTCATCGTAGATTTGTGTCCGCTGCGCAAAGCGGCCCCGGCTTGTGGAAGTCGGGGCCGCTTTCATGATGGCGCAGGTTTCAAAGAACCGCAAGGCTTCACAGGGCCCCAATTCCGGGAGATGTACACACGGAAAACCAGCGGTGGGTCTTTAAAGACACCTTCGGCGTGTTCTTGAAAAAATCCAAGATCAAATCGGACATCTCTACATTGATCTCCCGCACGACCTGGCATTGCGTATACTCCGGATATCCGCCCGCACCGCTGGCACGATAGCTGTTGAGGCAGATGGTAAATTCATCCTCATCCTTTACCGCCTCGCCCCGATACGTCAATTCCACAACGCGCTGCCCCTCCGGCCTGGAAATGTCAAAGGTGTAGTTCACCCCGGAGAAATAGTCGTAATTATAGTGCTCTACCTTCGGTTTCAGAAAGGCGTCCGCCACGCAGAGCCTCCCCTCCTCGTCAACGGCGAAGTATTCGGCGCTCCGCTCCATGGCCCGCCGCAGGACCGAGCCGGTCACGCGCAGGACCGTCAGCGTATTGGTGTAGGGGTACGCCGTCAGCACATCCCTCCGGCGCACGGTTTGAGGGAACCCCGCAATCTCATTTGCCAGGCTTGTCGCCGCCAGCTGCGCACCGGAGCAGGACATCTGGACCTCATTGAAGAAGTCCGCAATGTCGTTTCCCTCCGCTGCCATTATCAGAGGCGGCGCCGGAAGCAGAGGGCGGTCCAGGCGGCCCACCACCGTATCAAGCCAGGTCTGCGCCCCTTGCTCCAGATTGCCAAACCTGTCCAGAAGAATGGGATCGCAATCTCCGCCCGCCGGAATCGCCTGGCTGTTGCAGACGATATGCCCATCCGCCACGACGGTTTTAAGAGAAATAAACGCCCTGCCGGAATCCGGGGCCTGAACGGCAAAGGTCCCAAAGAGGGACTGTCCCGGAATGCACATATGCTGGTGGCCAGTCAGCAGAATGTCAAAATCCAGCTCCTGGCACAGCCGGTAGGCGATGTTCTCGCTGCTGGCGGAAAGTATCCGGCCTGTGGCGAGGTCCCGCTCAAAGCCGCCATGATAGACGCAGACGGTCAGGTCCGCCTGTCCCCTCAGCGCCTCCAAGGCCGCCCTGGCCGCCGGGATGGGATCGGTGATCGTCAGCCC
The DNA here is from genome assembly GCA_910587875.1 of uncultured Oscillibacter sp. Taxonomy (GTDB): domain Bacteria; phylum Bacillota; class Clostridia; order Oscillospirales; family Oscillospiraceae; genus Oscillibacter. Next base: position 21,934 of record CAJUOD010000014.1, read on the forward strand.
GGTCAGATGCTCCGGCCGCTCCCAGACGTTTACATGGTCCGTCACAATGCCGACGACGCCCACCCGGAGGCCGTTTTCCAGCACGTGGACCCGGCTGGGAAAACGGACCGTCCCGTCACTCCGCAGAGCGTTCTGGCAGACACAGCGGGCCTCCAGAGCGTCCAGATACGAGTCCAGATAGGCCATCCCGTAGTTGAAATCATGATTGCCCAGGGTCACATAGTCATACCCGCAGCAGTTCATGATCTGTGCAAAGCTGCCGGCGTCCTCCTGGGAGTCGTGGCAGAAAGCCCCCAGAGGAGAACCCTGTAAAACATCGCCTCCGTCTATGATAAGGGTATTGCCGTCTTTTTGAAAGCGGTTGGCGCATTTGAAGAGGCCGAGCTCCCGTTCCTCCGCGCTGCGGTAATCCGTCGGGTAGATGAACGCGTGAAGGTCGGAGGTGAAGTAAATTTGCAGCGTCTTTTCTTCCATGCCCTCACCCCCGCGTCAGCTTCACGCGGATCTTGGCGGAGATCCACTCAATCATCAGCACCAGAACGATCAGTCCCAGGAGGATAGAACCCACCTCGTTCCAGCGGTAGGAGCTCATGGCGAAAATCAGCGGCGCGCCAATGCCTCCGGCACCCACCAGGCCCAGAACCGTGGCGTCCCGCAAATTCATATCGAAGCGATAAATCAGGGTGGACATGAAGTCGGGAAACAGCTGGGGCAGGATGCCGTAGCGGATTTTCTGGAACGTCGTGCAGCCCGCCGCGTCCAGGGACTCCAAAATCCGCTTGTCCAAGTCCTCAATGCTCTCAATGAACATCTTAGAAACCATGCCGATGGAGCACAGGGACATGGTCAAAAGACCCGCAAAGGGCCCCGGCCCTGTGACACGGATGAACATCAGGCCATAAATAAAGGCGGGAATGGTGCGGATGGCCGCAATGACGAAGCGCCCCAACAGGGCGATGGGCTTTGGCATCAGATTCGTAGCGGACAGGAAGGACAGAGGCACCGAAATCACCGCTCCTACAATGGTGCCGAGAAACGCGATGCACAGCGTCTCCAGCAGGAGATACGCCACGCCGGAGGTCGTAAAGTTGAACAGCAGTTTTGTGTCCGGGTGCAGAATACCGGAGAGGATGTTCCCCGCCACACTCAGGCCGTTTCCGGCGGTATCGCTGATCACGACCGTGGAACTGGACCACGCCAGCAGACACGCCGCCGCAAAGGCCAGCAGCAATTTCATGATCCAGGTTTTCGGAGCCCGTTCATAGGCCGCCGCAATTGTTTTTTCCATACCGGCGCCTCCCTTCAAGTCAGGCGCTTGCGGACGGCGTGGCTGAAGCCCTCAATGGCCACCACCGTCACAAACAGGACGATCAGGATCATGCCGACGCTGCTGTACTCCCGCCAGCCGATTTTCTCATTCATGATGAGGCCCAGTCCTCCAGCCCCCACATAACCCAGAATGGAGGCGTAGCGCACATTGCCCTCCAGGCAGAACAGCGACACGGAGAGATAGGTGGGCAGCACCTGGGGGAACACTGCCGTGACGAACGCCTGGGTCCGGGTCGCGCCCAGGGCCTCCATGGCCTCGAAGGGGCCCATGTCCACGGTCTCAATCAGCTCGAACAGCTGCTTGCCCACATAGGCGAAGGTAAAAACCGCAATCGCGCAGGTGCCCGCCATGGTGCCCAGGCCAAAAATGTAGGTGGCGATCAGGGCACAGACCAGGGTGGGCAGCGTCCGGACCAAGCTGAGGAACAGCCGCACCAGAAACACGACCGCCCGATTGGTCACAATGTTGCTGGCCGCCAGGACCGCGAAGGGGATGGCCAGAACCGAGCCCACAAAGGAGCCCAGGAGGGACATCTTGATCGTATCCAGCAGCGGCGTCCAGATTTTCGGGAGATAGCCCGTATTGGGGGGGAACATGTCGAAGAGAATATCAAAGAACCGGCTGCCGCCGCTGAGCAGGGTCTCAAAGTTAAACCCCGTGACCCGGACAGATACCACGGTGCAGAACAGAATCACCAGGAGGATCAGCGGCAGACGGGTAAACTTCTCCTCCACCACCTTGCCGTTGGGCAGCTCATACCGATGGGGCTTAAAGAGACAGTCATAGAGCTTCATGCCGTCTCCTCCTGCGGGCCGGACTCTCCATAGATGCTGTTCAGCACCGTCTGATCCACCGCCTTGGCCGGTCCGTCGTAGACAATCTGACCCGCCCGAATGCCGATGATGCGGTCCGCGTATTCGATGGCCAGCTCCACATGGTGAATGTTCAGCAGGATGGAGATGCCCATGTCCTTGTTGATGCGCACAAAATCCTGCATGACCTGTTTGGCCGTGACAGGGTCCAGGGCCGCCACAGGTTCATCCGCCAGAATAATTTTGGGATTTTGGGCAAGGGTCCGGGCCAAGGCCACCCGCTGCTGCTGTCCGCCGGAGAGCTGGTCCGCCCGGATGTAGGCTTTGTCCAGAATCCCAACCTTGTCCAGGGACTCCAGGGCCGTAATCTTATCCTGTTTGCGGAAGGCCCCCAGCAGAACCCGCCAGAAGGGCATTTCAGGCACACAGGCGGAAAGCACGTTGCGGATCACCGTCGTCCGGGTCACCAGGTTGAAGGACTGGAACACCATGCCGATCCCCCGGCGAAAGCGCCGCAGCTCTCTGCCTTTCAGCGTGCTTACGTTGACTCCCTCAACGGTCAGTGCGCCCTCCGTAATATCATGCATCCGATTGACGGCCCGCAGCAGCGTGGATTTTCCGGCGCCGGAGCGGCCGATGATGGCTACAAACTCGCCGTCCTGAATGGTGAGGGTCACATCCTTCAGTCCGACGGTCCCGTTGGGATAGACCTTGGAAGCATGGTCAAATACAATCATTTTGGCTGCCTCATTTCTTTTCATAAACACGGAGGAGAGAATATCCTCCGCGGCGCGGAAGACCCGCGGGCAACTGGATATTCTCTCCTGCCAAAGGTCAGGAATCAGTTCGCGGCCGTCAGCTCCTGGATCAGCTTCTGCGCCGCCCGCTCGTTGTCATAATCGGAGGATTGGGCCTTCTGGTAGCCGTTGTGGCTGTAGATGGCGATGACCTCTTTCCCCTCGGGCGTATTTCCAATGTTGATAAAAGCGTTCTGGAGCGCCGCAACCATGTCCGCGTCCATTTTGGGGGAGGTCTTGCTCACCGACACAGTATCATTGTAAATGGGGGCCGTGACGCCAATCAGGCCGGTCTCCTCCCAGATGGAGCCCTCCCGTCCAAACTCAGTGTTCCAGCGCTCCGCGTAATCGCGGCGGGCGTCGGCGTAGGTCACCAGCACGTCCACCTGTCCGGAGGCCAGGCGGGCAAAGGCGCTGGCATAGGAGTCCGACTGGACGGCGCTGGCAAGGTCCGTAATGCCCTTGCTGTAGCGGTCCTGAAGCCACAGGGCGGGATAGATGTAGCCTGCGGGAGAGGAGGAGCCCATGACGCTCCAGTTGGCGGCGTTCAGCTCGTCCCATGTCAGCTCCTCGCCGGCGTTGACCTTCGCTGCCATGGCCTGTCCTTTTTCGGAGGGTCCGGCGATGAGCAGCGCGCGATAGGAGACCGCCTGCTTGTCGGAGGCTTCGGTGGGCGTTCCGTCGTTCCAGTCCTTCGGATCGTCAAAGTCCTTGCTCAGGCCGTCGCGGGTCGCGGTCAGGATTACGTCGCAGCCGTCGTCGTACAGCACATAGGTTCCGCCGGGAATCAGGCCAACATCCGCGGTGCCGGCCACGAGGGCCTCGCCCACCGCCTCATAGGTCGTGCCGACCGTGATCTCCACTTCGCCGATGTCGTAGCCCTCTTCCAGCATCGCGTCCTTCAGCATCTGCTTCAAGGGCTCCGTGGCAGTGACAATCTCACTGGGTTCACGGGAGGGGACAAAGTAGACGCTCAGCTTGTCCACCTGCTTGGGGCCGCCGGCTTCCGCCGGGGGCGTGTCGGTACTCTGCTGGTCACCGCCGCCGTTGCTGTCGTTACTGCCGTTGCTGCCGCAGCTTGCCAGCAGGCCGAGGCACAGGATCATGGCCAGCGCCAATGCAAGAGCTCTTTTCATGTTGTAACCTCCTAATAAGTTATGATGATTTGCTAAGGGCATATGCCCGTTAACACGGAGAAAAGGGCCGTTCCAAGCCCGAAGAAAAGCCGTGCGCTATACTTGATAAATAAAGTATAGCACACAGCTTGTGGAAATTTTTTCCCGTTTTCGTTTTATTTTTCCTAATTTCGCCAAGGAGATCATTCAAGCGGCTTTTGGCTTTTAAAGTAGTATCCCACCAACTCCTCAAATGCCAGGATTACCCGGCCAAAGAAGGGATTCGGCATCCCCCCTACCAGCGTCTGTTTCGATCCCTCGACAATAAAAACCAGATCGGACAGCGAGGCCAGGGTGGAGTCCTCTCTCTTTGTGAAGCAGATGATTTTGAATCCCCGGTCCTTCGCCGCGCGCACGTCGTTCAATATGGGCACCGCTTCCCCGCTCTGGGAAATCGCAATCAGCAAAGACGGCTCAATATTGGTAGCGGCGCCTTTGCGTTCCTCATGGAAGATCATGAAGTCGTAAAAATGGACCCGGTTGAATACCATAAAGCCGCAGACAGCCAGCCGTTGCACGATGTAGTCCGCAACCAGCTCGGAAAACCCGCTCCCATCGGCAAAGAGCTTCTGGTTCTGGAACTGCCGGAGAAGCTCACAAAACTGACGGCCCTTCTCTTCGTCGTAGTTATCAATCAGCTCCTGAAGCGCCGCTCCGCTGGAGCGGTCGTTTGCGTTGGCGGTCTGCTGCAGGTGATAGTACAGTTCACTGTAGCCATCAAAGCCCAGGCGCTTGCACATTTTAATAATATAGGTCGGCGAGACGTAGTTTTCATTGGCGATCTGCTGGACGCCGATTCGCCGCTCGTCATTTTCTATGTGCCGAATAATGCTGGTGATGATCTTGGTCTCTTCCTCGGTCAGCAGGTTTGTCAGGAGATAATAGTTTTTGTTCATAGGACCGCACCTCAATGTTCGCTGCCTCCAGCTAAGTGAACTGATGGTTTATTATCTCACGATTCGCCTGGAAATGCAATCTTCTATAAATGCTACTCTCTTTTTCCCTACCTTTTTAGAGAGGCAAACGCAAAAGGCACAACACAATCCCAGATAATATCGGAAACATCAAAACTAATCCAATAATAGCAACCAAAAGATATTTCCACGTTTTTATTTCTTGGTTGCGCTTCTTCCTATCGAAGTAGTCATAGATTGCTACGGCAATGATAAACAAACCAATAAAAGTAAAAATCCAAATCCCCATCCACATTTCACCCATGATAAACTACCTCGTTAAACCCAACATAGATTCTCCTCTCACGAAACCCGCTGTTTCCGGCTGATATCCCAGAAGGCATTAAAATCGAACTCCGACTTGATCAAATAAATTCCCGCCGGAGGACTTCCGATGTTTTCCGAGGAAATGGTCGTATTCTCCGATACCAGCAGCTTGTTTTCCGCGTTTACCATTAAGGAAAGGCCGTTTCCATCCTCACCGTCAATCAGCACATACAAGGTTGTTTCCTTTGAAAAGTCAGCCTGTGCTTCACGAGACTGCTCCTCTTCATAGGATATTTCCAGGTTGTTGAAATGCTCATAAAACCAGCCCAAGGTGGTCCGATCCTGAATTTCCCACGGAATGGAGTCTATATCGGCAAAAATAAGTATTCCGGCAGGCATGGAATAGGACAGCGTTTCCCAAGGCTCACGGGACGTTTGATCGTTTGACTCCCTGTCCTTATCTTGAATATGTATTCTTAAAATGAGCACTGCCGCAAGGCATACAGCGGCAAATATGATTACTTTTTTGAAGCTCATATTCAATCCCCCCAAAAAATTCCACCATGATCGTTCTGGCTGTGCTTTCGGACCCCGACCCCGGCGGCAAGGACGCACCCGCTTCGCCTAGTCCGAGGGCAGCAGACGGTCATTTCTTTCCAGAGACAATCTCGGCACCGCCCCACTCCACGACGGTAAAGCCGGTACGGTCAAAGGCGGGAAGATCCTGGGCCGGGATATCCTCCTGGGCATCCAACGGCTGCCAGGCCATGAAAACCCGCAGGAGGCTGTCCGGCTCCGGGGTAATGGTAAGCCGGGCGTGGTCCGTATAGGTGGTAGACTGGAAAGCAATCAGATTATAGGGGTTTGGCTCCATCCGGGGAAGCCAATAGACGATGAACTCATTGGCCTCCCGGCGAGTCAGCCCCAGGCAATCCAGGGCGTCTTCCAAAAAGGCCGCAGTATCTTTGCCAGGGACACAGAAGCCCTGGGAGAAGTCATACTCCGTCGAGGTAACGCCCTCCCAGTAGAGATAATTGTAGGTCCGGTCCTCCGCGTCCGTCAGGATTCCGCCGGGTTGAGCCGTCACGGTCCAGCCGCCGTCATAGGCGGGGTAGGTGCAGGTCAGTTCCCCATCCAGGTCCAGGCAGACGGTGACCTCCGTCTCCTCCTCCGGGTAGAGGTAAATCACAGGCTTGGCCAGAGCAGGACCGTCTCCGTCTTTCGGCGGTAGTTCCGCCGCCGGATTCCTGTAATAGAAATAGATAGCAACGCACAATAGTGCCGCCAGACACAGCAGAGAAATCACGGTCCGTTTCATAGGAAGTCCTCCATTTTTAATAAGCAAAAAAGCACAAATCTCACCAATTATAAGGAATCGCCCAGGGCTGGAGGAGCTCTGCTTCTATCACTTTTTCAGGCCCTACCCAGATACGATATGCCTGATCCCAATATTGGGGCAGAGTTCCGGCAGGAAATTGCACGGTCAGCCCCTCTTCAGAAACAACAATCCATTCCGGCTTTAAGACCTCCGCCATCTCCGCCCAGAGGGACTCATCGTATATCCATCCTGCTAGGCGGCGGCAGACCTCCTCCTCCGGCACGGCAAAGACCCACCGGAAGTCCAGTTTCTCCCCGGATTCCCGGTCAAAGGCCGCTCCCAAGCTGATATCGGCGTTCCCTCCGCCCGGCAGGGCTGCGAGCGTCTCAAAATACAGGACTTTCTCATTGTATGCCCTGAGCCAAACGTTCTGTTGGATATATCCCACGCTGTAGTTCTCTCCCAGTTCCTGCCATTCGGCATAGCACTTTTCCAGCTCCTCCCGCTCGTCGTAGAGCGGCTTTTGCTCCGCGTAATAGGCGAGAATCTCCTTTCGCGCTTTTTCACTCAGTGTTCCAAACACCTTGTCCCCTTCCGCAATGCCGCTTACCAGATCACCGTCCAGTCCGCTGACCCACAGCAGCTCTGTGCCATCCGGCAAACGGTATACCCAGCGGAACCCTGAATCACTGGAGAGAATATCCACTGACGTTCCGTCCTGGAGAGTCAAAGCCTTCCGCTCTAAGCTGCCGACGATATATGCGGACTTTGCCCGGTAGGCGGTAATACGCCCTTCCACAGTCTCCAGCTTTGTCCGGAATGGAACACACCACGCACTGACCTCTGTATCTATTTGAAGCTCTTCTTGGAATATCTGGCACATTTTCTCATAGGACTGACCAAAAACTCCTTCTCTGGGCCAGGCGAGGGTATTCTCCGTCATCAGGACGCCTGTTCTTACTCCATCCTGTTCCAGAACAAAGGAAGCCAAGCTTCCATCCTCTCTGGTTTGAATCTCCACGACCACGCCTTGGATGTTTCGAGCCTCACGGGCCGTCAAGGCCATCCGGCCAAACAGAACAGCGCCGCACAGCAGAACAATCACCAGTACGGCGTGCAGCTTTATCCATTCTTTTACATGCTCCAACGGGATTCACCTCCTATGACACTTGTCGATATTTAGAAACAAATGCTTTCCATGCCAACTACTTGCTATCAGTAATCACCGCTTGTCTTGTCACTTTAAAATCGTACATATGAATACTCTCATAGGGACAGTATCGGATCGTCAGATAAACAGCAGTCTTGCTGGCTGGGCGGAGTTCAGCCGAAACAATGCTTTCCATCAGGCTTTTCTCTGTGGGAAACTGCTCCACGGGCAGATAATTGGCCTTTGTCGCCGGGATTGCCAGCAAATCGTTCCAAGTCTCTCCGCCGTCAGACGTTTTCAACAGGATACAGGATGTCTCTTCGCTTTTTCCCAAAAGCACACCCTCCTGGTCACTGAAGAAAAAAAGTCCGGAAACAGCATATGTATATGGCTTTCCAACTTTATCCCAGTTTTTTCCGCTATCTGTGGTATGGAAAAGCTGCCCCTCTGAAACCGCCCATCCATCAGTCGCGCTACTGAAATAGTATGCGCTGGTGTTTTCAGGTACTGAAATTTCCTGTGTCCCAGGAACAGACGAATGGTCTTTCAGCTCACCTGCCGCTTCCAGGACATTCATATAGGCCCAGTGACTCTCTGATAAATCCGAAAAGGGATTGCTGACAGAAAGCAGCTCCGTCACAGATTCATCCCGTCCAAGCATTCGGTTAATAGCTGTAACAGCCTCTGCATAGGTGATTTCCTGCTCCGGATGGAACAGCCCATCCGAGCTTCCATGCATCCATCCAAGGACCTTCGCACTGTAAATATACTCTTCTGCCCAGTAGTCAGCAGGAACATCTGCAAACTTGAATTCTTCCCCGTACCGCCCCACGGGCGCCGCAAACTGGCAGCGGTGCAGCAAAACTGCAAATGCAGTCCTGCTGACAGGCTTGTCCGGGCGGAACGTCCCGTCCGCATAGCCGGTGAGGATACCATAGCTTGCAAGATACGCAACAGCCTGGGCGCAATCTTTCCCTTCCATATCTGAGAACAGGGATTGGCGGCTGCCTGCCTTGTTGTCAGCATCCAGCAGGCTATACAGCATCTGTGCCAAGTCGCCGCGAGTCAGCGGTGCATCAGGATGCGCGAATTTGTCATCTACAGGCAGGTACGCCAGGTGTCTTGTTGTTTGGAGTGTCGGCCATGCATCCGGCTGAACTGGGACCAAGCCCTTTCGCAAATTCTCCATGGAAAAGGCAGAGGATACACGTTTGAAAGAATCCAAAAATTCCCCGCCGGTGTGAGCGCCCCCTCCTTGATTCCTCCATAGAAATACTTGGTCCTCCCCCATTGCAATGATTTGGTATGCCATATCATCGTAGTGCCTGGAGAAAAAATCGGATCGTGGGAAGACAACTTCGATGGAGCCAATCTCCCCGCCATATTTCTCGTGGGAAGGAGCATGGTAGAAGTTCACGCAGGCATCGGTTTCCTCAGCAATGATTTCGTCCTGGCTAATGCCAGAAATCGTGACGGAAAATCCAAGCTGTTCGCTTTCATAGATGTAAATACTTCTTGTCTGCTGTGCAGTATGAATTTTTTCTTCAACACCGGCCATCTGTTCTTCGGTTGCTTTTCTTGCTCCTCCAGAAATAATTTTTGACTGCTCATCAAGCGCAAACGCCGGGGTAGTAAATATAATTAGAGCAAGCGTAATCAGACTGAGTGAAATTGGCAAAATTCTTTTCATAATTCATTCTCCTGCTTGATTAGGACAACCAGCTTGATCGCAAGAGTTACGAACAAAATAATTATGGTATACTTGGCAATGACCAAAACATCCTTATACCATGGGATTCCCAGCTTCTCATAGAGTCCCGGATGTGCCTTGAAATCCCGAAATATAGATATGGTACGTCCCAAAAGAAACGTAATATCGGAAGCGATTGCTGCATTCAAAGCACAGTCTAGCCTTTTCATATCTAGTCTTTTCTTCACAGAATACACCTCCCGTTTTCACAGTTCCATGAGCTCTCTCGTTCTTAACAGAATCAAAAGCGTTTCGGCGGCAATCATTCCAGCAGCCGTCCGTCCATCAGATTCTCAATTTCAATCCCTGTTACAATGTCATCCTGTGTAAAAAAGGCGATATGCTTGCAGTAAGCGTCCCCTCCCGGCTCCCAGACATACGCAAGGCCGGATTCTGCATACCAGTCAAGCGGTACAATATCCGGGTACTGCTCCCGCACCCGCGCCAGGGAATCCCCCACGGAAATGCCGCTGTCGGTGGAAACTCGGGGATCGCTGGTCGTCATTTTATAAAGCACTTCCGTTCCATCGTCAGGGTTAACGGTGTACTCCAATGTCACGGCGTCCAGCGCCGCCTCATAGCAGGGACCAAAGCCGTCCATAGCGGGAAAAACGAGAACCGGCTCCGCGTCCAGCGCCAGTCCCCAGGGAAACGCCCCCTCCTGCGGCCCCAGGGTAAACACGGCGGTATTGGGAACGGTAAAGGAAAAGCGAAGATTCCGAAGATCCGTCCAAGCCTGTTCCTGCCGCAGAACGGAGTCATAGGCGCCCTGGATTTTTATCAGGACGGCCCGTTCCGCCTCATTGGCTGGAACGCAGCGCCTTACCGCCTCCTCAAAGGCAAGCCTCCCCGCCTCGTCCTCGTAAGCGGCCTCGTAACCGGGACCGGCGATCAGGCTGTTAAGGCGGGAAGCCTCATAGGGAGCGGTATCCAGCAGCGCCAGGCTGGAGAGAACGTCCCCAGGCCGCTCCAGAAACCGCTGGTATAGTCGGTAAAAAGCCCCCTCCGCAAAGACACCGTCGGCGTGGAGAAGATAGCAGATCAGCTCCCAGTCGGAGCTATCCTCTCGGAGGCCCTGAGCATAGTCAAAGGTATAGACCGTTTCCGCTTCCAAATCCAAAGCGTCGGAGGGACAGAAGCTGGTGAAGCGCCAGCCCTTCGGCGTTCGCTCGTAATAAATCGTCGTTGTGGAATATCCGGCCGTAGCAATTGGATAGGATTCGGAGAAGTCAGTCCCCGGCACCGGCACCATATGGCTGTCCTCAAAATCCGCCCAGAACGTCAGCGTCACTGCCCAGCGGTCCTCGCTGATCCGCTCCGCCTGAACCGTCTTGTCCAGGAGGTAGATATTCGTGTCCCTTCCGCCAAGGATTGCGCACAATTTTCCATCAAAATCCCGGTACTGGTCCGGGACTTTGTTGAAAATCTCTTCTGCCAGTTCGGAAGTAAACACCTCCTCCAGCCGGGAGCGCAGTTCTTTTGTGCTGGTAATGTTTATGTCCAGCACCCAACATCTGCCCTCTACCACGGAAACAGATTCGCCCAGAGGCACGGGGGCCAAATCAAACCAGTCGTAGAGCCGCGCCGCCTCGTCATAGGCCGCCAGAACATCCTCCCGGAAGCCCATCAACTCTTGTGGAGAGGGGTCTATTGTCTGCCGGACACAGCCGGTGAGCAGTATGGACAGAAGCACGCAGAGAAGAGAAATGTACAGCCCTTTTTTCATCGGTTAGGATTCCTTTCGGCCCGGCGGTGGAGCCAAGCGAAGTAAATGAAGTGGCCGAGGCAGAACAGCAGGATCGCCGACCACTCGACGCCATACAGGGTGCTTCCCCTGATCCCCAGCAGCTTGTCAAACAGCAGCCAGGCGAAGGCCAGGAGCTGATACAGCGGCGCCAGAAACGCGCAGATCATCCAAAGAAGAATCACGACCCACCAAGAAATACTCAGCGTGGACACGAAAAGCCCTCCCGCCGCCAGCACAGCGCTGACTCCCCAGTACCATTTCACAAAGCGGAGCAGTCCCGGTTTCCCAGAGCTAATCCACACGTCTATAACCACCTGTCCCAGGAGCCAAATTCCCAAAAAGGCCCAGGACCAGCCCGTGTAGGTGTAATACCAGCTTTCAAAATAGCTGTGAATGCTGGTAAAAAAATGCAGGACCACCCACAGAAGCGCCGCGACGTCGGCGGCGCTCCAGCGCTTATTGTCTCCCATTACACTCCCTCCAAGTAAACATCCTCTTGCCTCCCATACATCTGCCGCACTTCAAAAACTCATTGCGTCAGGGCCCCACGCAGATATCAAGCGAGGTAATGCGAAAAATCGGCGATGGACTGCGCAGGAGCGATATACAGCGTATCCTCATGCAGACAATACGGCAGTGTGAACTGCTCACTTTCGCCGTCCAAGTATTGAACCGTGATGGTGATTGAAATCGCGCCTGGAGCGGATATCATATCTTTTTCTTCCTCGCCAGCGGCGCGGTACTCAATTCCCTTTGCGATTTCAAAGAAGTCCGCCAGTTCCGATTCGCTCAGCTCCACCGTCTTTCCCTCGCCATTCACCTTGACACTTGACACATCAGAAGAAATCAGGTTGGAAAGCAAGACCGTTCCGTCCAGTGCTTCCGTTTGCTGCCCCTCCGACAACTCCGCCAGCCTGTCATAGTCAAATTCGTTTTGGACCTTATCATTTCCCCCTTTTAATGAGCTGCTGGTTATAATCCATCCGTCATCTTCCCAAAGGGCAATCCTCCAAGTCCAGAGCACCCTGTTCCCTCGATAGAATGTCAGAACAAAACGGTCCTCCGCCATAGGACGGCTGGTCGCATTTGTCTGAAGGGCATTGTACATTCCCGCCAGCTCTGAAACTACCTTTTCGTCCGTAATCATGACTGCGGTATCGCACGCCTCAATTCCCGTTTCATGCCGGACCTCCACCCGATCTGCCATATCGGACTGAATCTGATGGATCTGTCCGGATTCATCTTGATAAAATGTGATTGCGTTATCTATGAGTTTTAGAAACTGATCCCTTGTGTCATAGTCCTTTGGAGCAATGATGTAAATTTTTCCACAGTGATGATAGAGCAAGCCCTCATTTCCGCCAATCTCCCAGTCGCCAATGTAGTAAGTCGGGGTAGGCCACGGGGCAAGACAGCAATCTGTCACATCCTCTGGTTCTCCCTCCAAAGCCATTTTTGAAAGGAATTGGAGGGATTCCCTGTTGGCAAAGACAAAACGCCCGCCATCGTATGCCCAGCTTTACGTCCACTCTGCTATCACCTCAACCAGATTCTATATGATAAGCAGGGTTCCCGGAATACATTTAAAAATACTATTTACATGATGTTTAAAGTAAACTTTACTGGATGGAGAGATGCAAATGAAGCTATACTTACTGTACATGAAAACTAAGCTCGATATGAGCTGACGCAAACTGAATATCACTTATGACGCCTGATTGCAAATTTCACGATGTGCGATTTGCAATTAGGCTTTTCTATTATCTACTTGAACTAAAAGATAAAGTAGTTATTACTAACTATGGACTGCCGCGCTGCCGGTCACCTCCAATCCGGAAATTTGGATTTTTCAAAATTTCTGGATTGGAGGTTTTGCCTTATGGCAAAGCAGTATTACATCAAAAAGGACCCCTCAGCCATCGGCTCGGATATTGAATGGGCCGCAATCAACGGGAAAGAGTTCTACCAGCTCCTCACCTCCCCCGCTGGGAAAGGCCGGTACTTCATCGACATGGACGAATTTATGATCGAGGCCACGGAGGCGGAGTATAAGGATTGGCGAAAAGAAAAGGACCACAGCGACTATCTGCAAGAGCAGGAATCCCAAGTGCAGCTTCTGCCTTTGTGCGGCGGTGAAAAAGGCAGCCAGGGAGATCTGATCCCCGACATATCCGCCAGCACCGAGGAACAAGCGATGGCGTCCATTCTCCGAAAAGCACTGAAGGAAGCGCTTAACGCCCTGGATGATGAGAGTTACACGATCATCGACGCCCTTATTTTGGCGCAGGACCGCAAAAGTGAGCGTGATTTAGCCTCTGAATTTGGCTTATCTCAAAACGCAGTTCATAAGCGCAAAAACAAAATTTTGAAAAATTTAAGGTTGTTGGTTGTCAAAGAGGAAAAAAGTTCCCAATAGAAAGGTAAGAGGCAAAGCAATGGCTGTCTCTCCTGTTCTTTGACAACTGAACATCCGAAGACTTGGATACGTTCCTGACAGGCCCCCTTGACGAGAGGGGACAGCGACGCTGGAGGATGCGCCAAGACCACCTGTAAACGCGGAGAGATTGCAGTGAATTCTCCCGCCTTTATCAATTACGGCCAACGAAGGTGCATAGCGGTCACATCCGTCCGAAAAACAGCCCGTGGCAGGCTGTTTCGCCATGAACCCTGTCAGGGAGATACTCCTGCCCCGTCCCAGCCTCAAGCAAGGAGGGCAGCCGACAGAGATCCTGCCGGAGGTGGAACTCCTGTGAGGCGGCCCAGCCAGCCGCCGTCCAAGCTCTTCGCCCTGACGCCTGGGGAAGTAGTGTCAAATGCAGGCGTGGAAACGAGACTTTATAGGAAAGTCTTGATATCAGAAGCACCAGGGATCGCCGTCCAGACGATCCAGCCTGTGCGGCAAAGCGGCCTAGCGATGCGCGGTCAGCAAAGAACGCGCAGCCGGTGCCGTTCCGGCGGCGGTCCCTGTTTTTGTGGTATCAAGATGTAATAGGAGGCTACCATATGAATAACCCGAATATCGACCTGCTGGGAGAGGTCAATCTGCTGAAAGCGCTCCAGGAGGCCGGAATCATCACCGAGCAGGAGTTGAAAAGGATTGCCGCCAGGCTGGCCGTGAAAAACGGAGCCAGCATCGTTATTTGGTGAGTTTGCCCAGCTTGTTTTCATAGCTATTTTTCAGGTTCTGTGGTAAAGTGTTGCTTACGAAAAAAGGAGGCGTGATGCGGATGACAGAGCGGAAGAAAACAGACGGCTCCCTGGCGCTGAACGCGGCTCCCCGGTTGATCACCATCCCGGCGGCAGAGCAGCCGAAGGCTCGGAAGCTCCGGGTAGCGGCGTACTGCCGCGTCAGCTCGGATTCTCGGGACCAGCTCAACTCCTTCGCCGCTCAGAATGCCCATTACACCGCCTTGATCAATGAGAACCCGGACTGGGAGCTGGTGGACATCTACGCAGACCGGGGTATCTCCGGCACGTCGGCGGACAAGCGCGATGATTTCCAGCGGCTCCTCGCCGACTGCAAGCGGGGCCTGATCGACGAGGTCCTGGTAAAGTCCGTGTCCCGGTTAGATCGGAAGAGCGTAGTGTAGGGAAAGAGTGTAGATCTCGGTGG
>CAJUOD010000015.1 GCA_910587875.1 uncultured Oscillibacter sp.
GACTGGAGTTCAGACGTGTGCTCTTCCGATCTCATGAGATCAAGACGCCCCTGACCTCCATCATCGGCTATGCCGACCTGCTCCGCTCCCGCCCCGCCTCAGAGGAGCAGGTCCGGGAGAGCGCCGGGTACATCTTCGGCGAGGGGCGGCGGCTGGAGGCCCTGAGCCGGAAGCTCCTGGACCTCATCGTCCTGGGGCGGCAGGACTTCCCCCTCCGGCCCGTGCCTCTGGACGTGTTCCTCCATCGGGTGGCCGGGGCCATGGAGCCCCCGCTCCGACAGGCGGGGATTCGCCTCACCGTCCGGGCTGAGAACGTCCCGGCGCTGATGGAGCCGGACCTGATGGAGACCGTCTGCGTCAACCTGCTGGACAACGCCCGGAAGGCCATGGAGCAGGGCGGGGAGGTCCTGCTGGAGGGCTTTTCCGAGGAGGGCGGCTGCTGCATCCGGGTGACAGACCAGGGCAAGGGCATCCCCGCCGAGGAGCTGGAGCGGGTGACCGAGGCCTTCTATATGGTGGACAAGTCCCGGGCCCGGGCCCAGGGGGGCGCGGGGCTGGGGCTGGCCCTGTGCAGCCGTATCGCGGACCTCCACGGCGGGCGGCTGGAGCTTGAGAGCGAGCCGGGCCGGGGCACCCGGGTCCGGGTCCATTTGAAGGGAGAGGAGGGTTCGCCGTGCGAAACTGGAAAAACTGGCTCTTCCCCATCCTGACGGCGCTGACTGTGGCGGCCCTGGCCCTGCTGCCCCTGCGCCTGTCCATCCTGGAGGACGGGGAGCTCACCGGGGCCGTCCACGCCGAGCCCCTGACGGCGGACAACAACTTCCCCTCCAGGCCCCCGGAGCTCCCCGGGCGAATCCGGCTGCTGGCCCAGTACTGTTCTGTTCCCGAGCTTTTGACCATCGTGGCCCAGGAGCCGGAGGCGAAAAAGCGGGAGGAGCTGTCCGCCCAGACCCGGAGGGAGCTGGAGCGCCTGGCGGAGCTGGGCATCCTGCCGGAGAAGTCCAACATCTACGAGACGGAGTTTTATGTCGGTCTCCTCTACCTCCGGGACCAGCGGGACCTGTCCAGCGCCGCCTTCGCCACGCTGGATGCCTATGACAAAGAGACGGGGGAAACCCTTTCCTTGTATCTGGACGGGGAGTCCGGCCAGATCCTGGCCCTGCAATTCTATTCAGAGCTCCTCTGGGACTTTGACGTTTCCGCGGAAGACATCGGCGAGGACTTCCTCGGCGCTTTGGGGCTGGAATACACGTCGGCGGGGAACGAGGACGTGGCCGTCTTCCGTCCGGCGGACAGCGGCGCCGTCTATTGGGTCCACCGGTACAGGGACTATCTCGGCATGATTCTGGAGGTGGACTGGGAGGCGGCGGACGACGGCCTCCGGGCCGCCATGGGCTATCCGCTTAAGTCCGAAACCTCCGTGGATGCAGATTTGATGCAAAAATGGTGAGGCTTTGATGCAGGAATGTTTCGGTTTCGACGGGGACAAGCCGTATGATAGAGACAGCTTAAGAGCAAAGGAGCTGTTTCCATGACCCATTCCTGCATCGTACATGACTTCCCCCTCCCGGACCGGGAGTATTACGCCGCCGCCCCCGTCCAGTGGGACGAGCCCGCCATCTCCAAGCCCCGCCGCCTTGCGCCCTCCCGCTCCCGGCGGAGAAAACAGCGGTCCCCTCTGCCGCTGCTGGCCCTGGCGGGGCTGCTGCTGTTCGCCGTCGGCTTCCTGCTGGGCCGGGCCGAGGCCGCGGAAGCCAGAGCCGCTCAAGCCGGGGCGGGAGCCGGAGCCGGGGAGCCCGTCCACATTTTGGCGGTCCCCGGGGCTGTGACCGGCGGCGGGAAAAGCGCCGCTTCCAAGGACGGCTGGAACCTGATTCTGGTCAACGGAGACCATCCCCTGCCGGAGGGCTTCCAGGTCCCGGAATTCACCCAATTGGTCAACGGGCACTCCATCGACAAGCGGGCCTACCCGGATCTCCAGCGGATGATGGACGCCTGCCGGGCCGACGGGCTCCAGCCCACCATCTGCTCCTCCTACCGGACGCAGGAGAAGCAGGAGGAGCTCTTCGAGCGGAAGGTCCAGTCCTGCCTCGCCACAGCCGCCTCCCGGGAGGAGGCGGAGGAACAGGCCGCCCTCTGGGTGGCCCGCCCCGGGACCAGCGAGCACCAGGCGGGCCTGGCGGTGGACATTGTGGACAAGGCCTACCAGTCCCTGGACAACGGGCAGGAGGAGACGGAGGTCCAGCGCTGGCTGATGGAGCACTGCGCGGAGTACGGTTTCATCCTCCGCTACCCCAATGACAAGAGCGAGATCACCGGCATCGGCTACGAGCCCTGGCACTACCGCTTTGTGGGGGAGGAGGCCGCCCGGGAGATCATGGCCCAGGGCCTCTGCCTGGAGGAGTACCTGGAGGATAAATAAAGGAACCGGCGGACCGCTGAAGCGGTCCGCCGGTTGTGATTCGGGGCGGGGGTCAGTTCATTTCGGCCAGGTAGCCGTTGACCTTGTCGATGCGGGCCTGGGCGTTCTCCGGGGAGATGACCTCGATGCCGGGGTCCACCACGGGGTCCACGTCCTTGCCCTGGAGCTTGTCGTAGGCGGTCTGGCAGGCCAGGTAGCCCATCTCATAGGGCTGCTGGGCAACGGACATGGTCAGCAGTCCGTCCAGGATGGCCTGGCACGCGCCGGTGGAGCCGTCGAAGCCCAGGAAGATGGTATCGGCGAAGCTGGGATTGCCCTCCGCCGCCCGGACGGCTCCCACGGCCATATCGTCGTTGTTGGCGCAGACAATCGCGATTCCGTCCGGGTGGGTCTGGATGATGGCCTCCATGCAGGTGACCGCCTGGTCCGCCACGGCGTTGGCGTACTGGATTTCGTCGGTCAGGAAGGTTCCCCCGTTTTCGTTGACTCCGGCGGTGTACCCGTTCATCCGGGCCGTGTTGGTGGCGTCTCCCTTGACTCCGGCGATTTCAATGCACTCTACAGTTTCCCAGCCCGCAGCTTTCGCGGCCTTGACGGCCTCCGTGGCTCCCAGCTTGGCGGCGGCCTCGTTTCCGGTGCCGATGAAGGAGACGATTTCCGGCGCGTCGATGTTGGTGTCCAGGGCGAAGACCGGGCGGGTCTCCCCGGCGATGAGGGTGGCGGCGGTTTCCGACTGGAGAGGCGCTATAATGACGGCGTCCACCGTGCTGTTGTTCAGCGCCGTTTCTATCATATTCTGTTGGTCGTCGTAGGAGGTTTCGCTGGCCGGGCCGGTGATGTCGATGGAGACATCCGGGTGCTCGGACTCGAATTTCCGGCATCCGGCCATGATGAGCTGCCAGTGCTCGGAGGCGGTGGTCTTCAGGATGACGCTCATCTTGTAGGCCCCTTCCTTGTCCCCGCCGCCTTGGGCGGAGTCTCCTCCGCCATTGCCGCAGGCGGAGAGGGAGAGGAGCATCAGAGCGGCCAAGAGCAGGGCTGCCATACGCTTTTTCATCTTCATATACCTCTTTCCTTGATTAATAGAATCACTCCGTGATCTCACTGAGCTTGACGGGCCGTCCCTCTTTCAGGGACTTCGTGGCGGCGGCGGCGATGAGGATGGGAGCCAGGCCGTCCTCTCCGGTGACCTGAGTCTCCGTATCGCCCAGAACCGCCTCGGCGAAAGCCTTCTGCTCGGCGGCGAAGGCCATGGTGTAGCGGTCCCACATGATCTTGTAGCAGGGGCTGGAGGACGTTCCGTCCGCCCCGTAATAGGTGGCGTTGTGGGGGGTGTCGTTTTCGTCCATGACCGCGCCCTCGGACCCGAAGACCTCCACCCGCTGATCGTAGCCGTAGACCGCTTTCCGGCTGTTGTCAATGACGCCCATGGCCCCGTTGGCGAATTTCAGGGACACCACAGCGGTGTCCACGTCTCCCGCCTCGCCGATGGCCGGGTCCACCAGCACGCCGCCGTAGGCGAAGACCTCCGTGACCTCGGACCCCGCCAGGAAGCGGGCCATGTCGAAGTCGTGGACCATCATGTCGTAGAAGATGCCGCCGGAGACCTTCACATAGTCGATGGTGGGAGGCTCGGGGTCCCGGGAGCTGATCTTCACCAGGTTCACCTTGCCGACCTTGCCCGCCCGGACGGCCTCGTAGACGGCCCGGTGGTTGTGGTCAAAGCGGCGGTTAAAGCCCACCTGGAGCTTGACCCCGGCCTTCTTGGCCTCGGCGATGACCTCCCGCACCCGCTCGATGCGGTAGTCCACGGGCTTCTCCACAAACACGTCCTTGCCCGCCCGGGCCACCTTGATGGCGTACTCCGCGTGGAGGTCCGTGGGGGAGCAGACCACCACGGCCTTGATTTCGGGGTCGTTCAGGATCGCGTCCGCGTCCTGGACGATGTTGGGAATCCGCAGGCGCCGGAGGAACTCCACGGTCTCCTGGCTCATGTAGGGGTCGGCGATGGTCTTGATCTCCATCTCAGGGACGAATTTGGCGATGTTCTCCGCGTGGACCCGGCCAATGCGGCCCGCTCCGATGATGCCGATTTTGATGGTCTTCATATGTCGTCTCTCCTTTTTAAATTAACGGATTACAGCTTCATGATGGCCTTTACCGCCTCGGCGGTGGTGGTTTTGGGGATGAGCTCGAAGCCCACCAGGCCGGTATAGCCGGTCTCCTCCAGGCAGGCGAAGACATTGGCGTAGTTGATCTCTCCCGTGCCGGGCTCGTGCCGCCCCGGTGCGTCCGCCACATGGATGTGGCCGAACTGGTCCCCGTAGGCCCGGATGTTGTCGCAGAGGCTGCCCTCGTTCAGCTGCATGTGGTAGGCGTCGTAGAGCACCTTCAGCTTGGGGGACCCGATGAGCCGGGTCATCTCCGCCGCCATACGGGTGGTTTGGAGGAAATTGCCCACGTGGTCCGTGGTGACATTCAGGGGCTCCAGGTTCATCAGGACGCCGGACTCCTCAGCGATTTTGGCGCACTCTTTTAAGGCGTCAAACATGGCGCAGAGCTTTACCGTGTCGCTGAGCCCTTCATAGTGGTTGATGACCACCCCGCCGTCTCCCAGGCCGTTGGAGTGGATGGTGACGGACCGGGCCCCCACCTTCTTCGCCGCCTCCACGGACCGGCGGAGGAAGGCGAGATAGGCATCCTTGTGCTCCGGGTCGATGAGGGAGAGGTCCGCGTCCCCGTTGAAGCCGGAGATGCCGATTCCGGCCTTCTCCGCCGCGGCCTTCACCGCGTCCAGATCCTTGTCCGTCCAGCTCCAGAACTCCACGAAGTCGAAGCCGTCGTCCTTTGCCGCCTGGAACCGCTCCAGGAAGGGAAGCTCGCTGTACATGGGCTCGATACAGGCCGATTTCTGAAAGCGCATGGCGTTTCCTCCTTATATGTGTGCTTTATTATGTGCTTTTTCTTATGTGTCTTTACACACATTATGGCAAAGGGGGGCCCCGCTGTCAAGGCCTTTTTTCATTTAAGGCCTGATTTTTAAAGAAATCGGCGCTTTTTACAAAAGACAAGAAAATTTCTTTTGCAATTCCACGGAAGCTGTGCTATCATAAAAGCAACATATTCTGTGCGATGCACATATAGGAGGGATGGACATGGGCAAGCGGGCGACGATACAGACGGTGGCGGCGCTGGCGGGGGTCTCCCGGGGAACGGTGGACCGGGTGCTGAACAACCGCTCCTATGTACGGGCGGACGTGCGGGAGCGGGTGCTGGCCGCCATTGCCGAGACGGGCTACGTCTCCCCCCGGGAGGCCCACGCCCGGCAGATGTCCGCCTCCCTGGAGACGCTGAAGCTGGGCGTGCTGCTGCCCAGCGAGGAGGGGCAGTTCCGGGCGGACGTGGAGCGGGGCATCGACAGCGTCCGGGAGGAGCTGGCCGCCGGGCGGGTCCGGGTGGTGGTGCGCCACTGCGAGACCGACATCCCCCAGGAGGCCCTGTCCCTGCTGGACGAGCTGGAGGCGGAGGGCTGCAGGGGCCTGGCCGTCTGCGCCCTGAACGACCGCTCGGTTCAGGACCGGGTGACGGAGCTGACGGAGAAGGGGATTCCCTGCGTCACCTTCAACTCGGACCTGCCGGACAGCGGGAGGCTGTGCTTCGTGGGCCAGGACATCCGCCGGGCCGGGCGGGTGGCGGCGGAGCTGATGAGCAAGTGCGTGTCCCGGGACGCCGTGGTGCTGGCGGCGGTGGGCAATCTGAAGTTCGATGGGCACCGCCAGCGGCTGGGGGGCTTTCAGGAGCGCATGGCGGAGCTGGGCTTCGCCCCGGAGCAGATCGTGGTGGCGGAGACCTTCAACGACTACAAGACCACGGTCTCCGTGGTGGGGGAGGCCATCGCGGCCCAGCCCCGCCTGGAGGGGGTCTACATGGCGAACCTCAGCGTGACGGGCTGCGCGGAGGCCGTCCGGGCGGCGGGCCGGAAGGGGGAGATCCGGGTGGTCTGCCACGACATCAATGAGGGCATCCGGCGGCTGCTGCTGGATGGAAGCGTGGATTTCACCATCCCCCAGGACATGGTCCGGCAGGGGGCCCTGCCCCTGCTGCTGCTGCGGGACCTGCTGCGCAAGGGCGTCCCGCCGGACCCCGCCCGGGCCCAGGGGCGCATCGACGTGCTCTGCGCCGAGAACATCATCGGCTACGGGCAGTAGGGCCGCCGTTCTTCAGCCGAAATGTAAAAAGGCCGGAAGCCTGGGCTTCCGGCCTTTTTTGTTATCTCGCGAACTTGGGCGCGGTGACCTCGTTCCCGGCAAAGGTATTGGGCCCCGGGTTGGACAGGGAGAAGTACATCTTCGCCGCCTTGGTGGTGCCGAAGTCCCGGTTGGAGCCGCTTTGCTGCACCTCGTTGAAGGCGTCCCGGAACATCTGGTTGTGGGCCTCCTCCCGATTCAGCAGGAAGTCGATGGTCTCCCGGACCTTCTTGTCCTCAATCTGGCGGTACAGGTACTCATAGACCACCTTCGCCCGCTGTTCCGAGGCGATGTTGCTGAGAAGGTCGGCGCACAGGTCCCCGGTAACGGTGACATAGTCCGCCGTCCAGGAGTAGCCGGAGGCGTTGATGAGCCCCGGATTCAGCCCCAGCAGGACGTGGGTCTGGATTTCGCCCGCTTTCACCTTGTCCGCCTCCACGTCGTGCCCGTTCAGGAGGCTGATGGTCTGGGCCACCATCTCCATGTGGCTCAGCTCCTCCGCCGCGATGTCCATAAACAGGTCCTTGATCTTGGAGTCCTTGATGCGGAAGCTCTGGGACATATACTGCATAGCGGCCTTCAGCTCGCCGTTGCCGCCGCCCAGCTGCTCCTGCAGCAGCGCCGCGTACTGGGGATTTGCCCGCTCCACCCCCACCGGGTGGAACAACAGTTTTTCGTGCTTGAACATAGGCTGACAGCCCCTTTCCTCGTCGTTGAGGATAGCTTTCCGGATTCCTGAAAAACTATGCGCGGAATCCTTCCGGCGCTTCCGCGGGACAGCCGATAAAAAAAGAGCCCCTTGCCGCCGAAGGGCAAAGGGGATATAATGGATAAAACATGTAAGGAGGGCGAGCCCCATGACGACAGCGGAAATCACCCGGAAGATGGTGGCGTATTCCAACGGAAACCGGCAGGACGTCAACCATTTTTTGAAGGTCTATGCCTTTGCCAAAACCATCGGAGAGTGCGAGGGCCTGGACCGCGGCGCCCAGGAGATCCTGGAAATCGCCGCCATAGTCCACGACATCGCCTGTCCCCTCTGCCGGGAGAAATACGGCAATACCAACGGGAAATACCAGGAACGGGAGGGCCCCGCGCTGGTCCGGGAGTTCCTCGCGGACAGCGGCCTCCCCGCAGCCTCCGTGGACCGGATTGCCTGGCTGGTGGGGCACCACCACACCCTCCGGGACATCGGCGGCCCGGACCACCAAATCCTGATTGAAGCGGACTACCTGGTCAACGCCGACGAGAACGGCTGCTCCAGGGAGAACATAGAAAACACGCTGGAGCGGGTCTTTCGGACGGAAACCGGGCGGGCGCTGCTCCGCGCCATGTATTTGTAAAGGACCCCGTTCAGTCGGAGGAATCGGCTATCAGCTTCTCCCGCAGGCCCTTAGTTGACCGGACGTCAAAGACGCCGCGCGCCAGGTCAAAGCACGCCAGCCGTCCTCCGGCGTCGATGTAGACATAGTGGTAGGAGATCGGCGCCTTATTCTCTTCGAGGAAGGACTCCAGCAGGGGCTCCAGCTCATAGTCCTCCAGGGTGTGCCGGTCTGAGTAGAGGAACAGGTCGTAGCGCCCCAGAAAGGCGTATCCGGCGTTCAGCTTTTTCAGCTTCTTGCGGAAGGGCTCGATGAAGCCGGCCGCGGGGAGGGGGTTGATCACGAAGGTCTGCCAGGCGTGGTACTCTATGCCGCACTTTTCGCAAAGCTCCAGTATCCTGTCCGACGGCGCCCGGTACGGCTGGCTGGTGGCGATCTCCGTCACGAGCCGCTCGAAGATCTCTCCGTTCACGGACGTGACCTCAATCCCGGCCTCCCCGTCCGTGGTCTGAAGGTCCGGCTTGTCCCGCAGGAGCAGCGTCCCATACCGGTCTCCGTACACCGCCTCCAATATGTATTTTGCGTACACCTCATACGGGCTGGTGTGTCTGGACACAGCGCATCCCCCCATTTCCATCAATCATCGTGGAAGCGCCCTGAGCTGAGCGGCAAGGGGCGCCTCTGCGATTTTTTGGTTTATTGAATGGTGACACTGAGAATCACCGGCTGCTTTTCAGGGGCAATGAGGCCGGTGCCGTCTATTGGCTCGGCGTCCGCACAGATGGCGTCTACCACCTCCATGCCCTCCGTCACATATCCGAACGCGGCGTAGCTGCCGTCCAAAAATGTGCTGTCCTCGTGGACGATGAAGAACTGGGAGCTGGCGCTGTCGCAGTCATTGGACCGGGCCATGGAAATCGCGCCCCGGGTGTGGGACAGGCTGTTTTCCACGCCGTTTTCACGGAACTCTCCTTTGATCGTCTGATCGCTGCCCCCGGTTCCGTTGCCGTTGGGGTCCCCGCCCTGGATCATGAACCCCTCAACGATGCGGTGGAAGGTCAGGCCGTCGTAAAAGCCCTCCCGCGCCAGCGATACGAAATTCTCCACTGTTACAGGGGCCGCAGACGCGTCCAGCGCAAGGGTGATCGTGCCGTATCCGTCGACCTCGATGACGGCGGTGTAGGAGCCTTCTGCCGTGCCGGGCTCCTGAACCCCGTTTTTCTCCGCCTCCGCCGGCTGCTTTCCGGAACAGCCGGTCCCCAAAAGCAGGGTCATGCAGATTATGAATATCGTAGCGTAAATTCTCTTGTTCACGATGATAGATCCTTTCGTTTGAAATTGCCCCATGCCGGCGGCGCTTTCTTCAGTGTAGCATATCTTGCTCGCAAAGTCGAGGATGAAACAGCAAAAAAGAAGATAGAGAGTGGATGTCTCTACCTTCTTTTTTCTGGTTGCGGAGACAGGACTTGAACCTGCGACCTCCGGGTTATGAGCCCGACGAGCTACCAACTGCTCTACTCCGCGATATTTACATTTTGTGGTGCCGGTGACCGGACTCGAACCGGTACAGTATCGCTACCGGGAGATTTTAAGTCTCCTGTGTCTACCAATTCCACCACACCGGCAGCTTGTCGGCAATGGTTAGAATACCACAGACCTGCCGGGCTTGTCAAGCAATATCCTCAAGAAAAGTGAAAAATTTTCCGACAGGATGCGACGGGACCCGCCTGGGAGCAGCTGAACCCGCCTAAGGCCGGTTCCCACAAATTGCCGGAGAAAACCGCTTTCCATTGGGAATACTGACCTTGCGAGGAAACCGCACTACTATTTAAATAAGGAGGTGACGGCCATGGAACGCCGTCCGGAGGACAAGGTGATGAAGAAGGCGAGGGAGATGTCCCAGTTCACCGCCGCGAAAACCGACCCCCAGGGGAGCTGGACCGGCCAGCCCCTGGACCCCTATGAGGTCCCCGTCCAAGATGTGGACGACCTCTGAGACGCGGGAGGCGCGGGGCTGGGGGAGGGGACAGCCGTCATGGAAGGAAATCGTCATATTGCACAAGTATAATAGAGTTTAATTGTGCAATTCTGATAAATTCCGGCGTTGACATTCCATCCCTGCCCTGCTAGAATGTGCCTAATCCCGAGAAGGGATAGAGACCCATTCCGTTAGACACCGCGTTTTTCGACAAGGAGGAATTCATCATGACCAGAAATATTGACATAAAGAGCGACGAGCAGATCAACCGCATCCACCGCCTGGCCTGCGAGGCCCCTTACGAGGTCTGGCTGAGCACGGACACCGTGATGCTGGACGCCCGGTCCCTGCTGGGCCTGTACGCCCTGGTGGGCCAGCGGGCCAAGGTGGTCACCGAGGACGATCTGGACCCCAAGGCGGTGGACCGCCTGGTGGAGCAGATGTCCTGACCCAAGACCGGCCCCGCCGTCCCTCTCCGGACGGCGGGGCCGGTTCCTGCTTCACCGAAGTTTTTTCATAAAACTTCCAAGAATTTTCTATCGTCTTTTTATCGGAGCCCGTCTAAAATGATAGGCGTGGTTTGGGGCGCGTCCCCGGAGCACGAAAATTTGATTGGAGGAACTATGATGAAAAAGACGTTTGCCTTGCTTCTTGCCGCGATCATGATGCTGGCTCTGCTGACCGCCTGCGGCGGCGGAGATAAGCCCGCCGACACCACCCCCCCGGCCGACACCAGCGCCCCCGCCGACACCGGCAGCGACGCCGCCCCTGAGGCCCCCGCCGCCGGCGGAAACATCGGCGTGTGCATCTACAAATTCGACGACGCCTTCATGACCACCTACCGGAACGCGCTCCAGGAGATCCTGGAGGGCAAGGGCTACCAGGTCACCGTGGTGGACGGAAACAACGACCAGGCCAAACAAAACGAGCAAATCAACACCTTCATCACCCAGGGAGTGGACGCCCTGATCATCAACCCGGTCATGACCTCCGCCGCGGACACCATCATCGCCACGGTGAAGTCCGCCGGAATCCCCACCGTGCTGATCAACCGCGAGCCCACCGCCGAGCAGATGGCCGCCTATGACAAGCTGGTCTACGTCGGCTGCGACGCCGCCCAGTCCGGCACCTTCCAGGGCGAGCTGATCCTGGACACCCCCAACAAGGGCGACATCAACGGGGACGGGAAAGTCTCCTACATCATGATCCAGGGCGACCCTGAGAACATCGACGCCCAGCTGCGTACCGAGTACTCCGTCAAGGCCCTGACCGACGCCGGCGTCGAGGTCGAGCAGCTGAACCTGACCCGGGGCGACTGGGACCGTGAGAAGGGCCAGACCATCTGCGCCAACGACCTGGCTCAGTTCGGAGACAAGATCGAAGTCGTCTTCTGCAACAACGACGATATGGCCATCGGAGCCCTGCAGGCCATCCAGTCCGCGAACCGGAAGGTCAACGAGGACATCTACCTGGTGGGCGTGGACGCCCTGGACGCGGCCCTGAACGAAGTCAGCAACGGAAACATGACCGGAACGGTGCTGAACGACGCCAACGGCCAGGCCGCCGGAGCCGTCGCCGAGATGGAGAAGCTGCTGGGCGGAGCCACCTATTCCTCCGGAAACCAGAGCGTCTATGTGGACTATGTGAAGGTCACTCCCGACAACGTGAAGGACTTCATGAAGTAATTTCAAGTTCATCAAACAACGCGAAAACGTCTGACAGGGGCGCGTGCCGAAGCGCACGCGCCCCTCTTTTCCATAGCCGGCGAAGTCCGGCGCCCGGTCCTTGGCCGGTTATGGAAAAGCCAACATGAACAAGGGGGGACAGTAAATTGTCAGAATATCGTTTGGAAATGCGTGACGTGGTCAAGACCTTCCCCGGCGTCAAGGCCCTGGATCACGCGCAGCTCAAGCTCCGCCCCGGCACCGTTCACGCGCTGATGGGAGAAAACGGCGCGGGCAAATCCACGCTGATGAAGTGCATGTTCGGCATCTACCACATGGACGAGGGCGAGCTGATCTACGAGGGCGAAAAGGTCCAGATCAAGGGCCCCCTGGACGCCCTGAACCGGGGCATCGCCATGGTGCACCAGGAGCTCCAGCCCATCCCCGAGCGAAGCATCGGCGAGAACATCTACGTGGGCCGCTACCCCACCAAGCGCCTGGGGCCGATTGTCACCATCGACCATGAGAAGATGTATCAGGACGCGGCGGCGGTGCTGAAGGAGGTCCACCTGAACTTCGATCCCCGGGCCAAGCTGGGCAGCCTCAGCGTCTCCCAGATGCAGCTGGTGGAAATCGCCAAGGCCGTATCCGCCGACTGCAAGGTCCTCATCCTGGACGAGCCCACATCGTCCCTGACGGCGGCGGAGGTGGAGGCCCTCTTCACCATCGTGAACGAGCTCCGGGCCAAGGGCGTGGCCATTGTCTACATCTCCCACAAAATGGACGAGATCCTCCGCATCAGCGACGAGGTCACCATTATGCGGGACGGCCAGTACATCGGCACCTGGGAGGCCAAGGGCCTGACCACGGACTTCATTATCACCAAGATGGTGGGCCGGGAGCTCTCCAACCTCTACCCGCCCCGGAGCAACGTCCCCGGCGAGGTGGTCTTCGAGGTGGAGGACTTCACCTCCATCAACCCCAAGAGCTTCCGCCACGCCTCCTTCCGGGTCCGCAAGGGCGAGATCCTGGGGGTCGCGGGCCTCGTGGGCGCCCAGCGCACGGAGCTGATGGAGGGCCTCTTCGGCCTCCGGTGCCACAGCGCGGGCAAGATCACCTACAAGGGCAAGGAGCTGAAAATCAACCAGCCCAAGCAGGCCATCGACAGCGGCATCGCCATGCTGACGGAGGACCGCCGGGCCACGGGCATCCTGGGGGTGCTCTCCATCGCGGACAACGTGTCTATCGCCTCCCTGAACCAGTACCTCATCGGCGGCTTCATGCTGGACGACGGGAAGATCGAGCAGCTGGTCCAGGACAACGTGGCGAAGCTCTCCATCAAGACCCCCTCGTCTAAGACGCTGATCCAGTCCCTCTCCGGCGGCAACCAGCAGAAGGTCCTCATCAGCCGCTGGCTGGCCAACGACCCGGAGGTGTTCATCCTGGACGAGCCCACCCGGGGCATCGACGTGGGCGCGAAATACGAGATCTACTGCATCATCGCGGAGCTGGCGAAGCAGGGAAAAAGCGTCATCATGATCTCCTCCGAGATGAGCGAGCTCATCGGCATGTCCGACCGGATCATGGTCATGTGCGACGGCCGGGTCACCGGCTTCATCGACGGGAAAGAAGCCAACCAGGAAAACATCATGGCCCTGGCCACCCAGTTTGAATAAGGAGGAGAGAAAACCATGGAGAACAAAAAGCTCAACGCCAAAGCGGTGAAAAATTTCCTGTCCAACAACGCCATCATCATCCTGATCTTTATCCTGGCCCTCTTCGTGGGCTTCGTGGCGGACAACTTCTGGAAGCCCGCCAACTTCAAGAACCTGGTGGTCAACGTGTCCCCCCGGTTTATCATCGCCTGCGGCGTGTCCGGCTGCCTGATTACCAAGGGCACGGACCTGTCCGCCGGACGCCAGGTGGGCCTCTCCGCCTGTCTCGCCGCCATGATGCTCCAGAGCGTGGACTACGCGGCCCGGGCCCTGCCCTGGATGCCGGACCTGCCCTGGTTCGTGGCCCTGCTGCTGGTCATCGCCATCATGGCCGTCTTCGGAGCCATCAACGGCTGCGTCATCGCCTTTTTGAAGGTGCCCCCCTTCATCGCGACCCTGGGTATGCAGACCATTGTCTACGGCCTCTGCTCCGTGGTGACGGGCAACGACCCCCTGGGCGGCTTCAAGAGCTCCTATTCCCAGGTGGCCCTGGGCTCCCTGGGCCCCATCCCCTACCTGGCCATCTTCGCCGTGGCGGTGGGAGCTTACATGCTGTTCCTGTATAACAAAACCCGGCACGGCAAATACATGTACGCCATCGGCGGAAATGAAAACGCCGCCCAGGTGGCGGGCGTCAACGTTCCGGCGACCCTGATCCGCATCTACGTCCTGGCCTCCATCCTGTACGCCATCGCCGGCTTCCTGGTGGGCGCCAAGGCCGGCGGAGCCTCCACCGCCACGGGCTTCGGCTACGAGCTGGAAGCCATCGCGGCCTGCACCATCGGCGGCGTGTCCACCAACGGCGGCGTGGGCAAGGTCGGGGGCATCCTCATCGGCGTGCTGGTGTTCGAGATCCTGAAGATCTGCCTCCAGTTCCTCCGGGTGGACCCGGCCTACACCTTCATCGCCCAGGGCCTTGTCATCATCGTGGCCGTCGCCCTGGACCTGCGGAAGTACCTGGCGAAGAAGTAAGAAACATTGCATCTGTAAAAACTCCCGGGGCCCGGCGCTTTTTGCGCCGGGCCTTCTTTTCAAACGGGCTTTTTTGCGGTATACTGGGAGCAAAGGAAAAAGGAGGGGACCGCCATGGAGGAATACCGGGTGCTGCTGGCCGACGACGAGGAGGAGATCCGCTCCGGCATCAGCCGGAAGATCGACTGGGCCTCCCTGGGCTTCCGCCTGGTGGGGGAGGCGGGCAACGGCGAGGAGGCTCTGGAGCTGGCGGACCAGCTCCGGCCCGACGTGGTGCTGACCGACATCAAGATGCCCTTCCTGGACGGGCTGGAGCTCTGCCGCCGTCTGCGGGTCTCTCTGCCGGGAGCCCGGCTGGTGGTCTTCTCCGGCTTCGACGACTTCGAGTACGCCCGCCGGGCCATGAGCCTGGGGGTGTCCGAGTATATTTTAAAGCCCATCAACGCCCCGGAGCTCATCCAGGTGCTGGAAAAGCTCCGGGACCAGCTGGACCGCCAGCGCCTGGAGCGCCGGGACATGGAGACCCTGCGCCGGAGGTACGAGGAGAGCCTCCCCGTGCTGCGGGAGCTGTTCTACACCCGGCTTTTGAGCGGACAGCTCCGCCCGGAGCAGGTTCAGGACCGGGCGGCCCGGTATGAGATCGACCTGCCCCAGGGCCTGTGGACCGCCGCCTTGGTCCACGTGGACGGGGACGAGGGGGAGCGGGACGAGCTGCTGCTCCTCTCCGTCCAGTCCTTCCTGGAAAAGCACTTCGCCCTGGAGGGCTGCGCCGCCCGGGTGGTGCTCTACGGGGACATGGCGGCCCTGCTGGTCCACCTGGACCGGGAGGAGCGGCTCTACCCCCTGCTGGAGGAGCTGGAACGCCTCTCCCGGCTGTCCCAGAGCTACCTGGGCTTCCGGCTCACCACGGGCGTGGGCCTGGTCTGCCGGGGGCCGGAGGAGCTGAACCGCAGCGCCGCCGGGGCCCGGTCCGCCCTGGACTACCGGGTGCTGGCGGGCGGGGGCCGGGTCATCTACATCGGGGACCTGGAGCCCCAGTCCGCTGCCGCGCCCTCCTTTGAGGAGGAGGACCAGCGGGCCCTGTCCGCCGCCGTGAAGCTGGGCACCCGGGAGCAGGCGGAGGCGGTGGTCCGGGAGCTGATGGAGCGGCTGCGCCAGGCGTCCCTGTCCAAGTGCGACCTCTTCCTGCTGGAGGTGGTGACCTGCCTGGTCCGGCTGACCCGGTCCGGGGGCCTCCCGGTGGAGGAGGTCTTCGGGGAGGGCTTCACCGGGACGGTGTCCGTCTCCGGCTTTTCCAGCCTGGAGGAGCTGGGGGACTGGCTGGCGGAGCGCTGCGGGCGGCTCCACGACCTGCTGGGCCGGCGGCGGAGCGACTCCGCCTGGCAGCTGGTGGAGCGGGCCAAGGACTACATCGCCCGGCACTACATGGACGAGCAGCTCAGCGTGGAGACCCTGTGCTCCCACATTCACCTATCCCCTACGTATTTTTCCACCCTGTTTAAACGGGAAGTAGGCATTTCCTTCACCGCTTACGTCACGAAGGTCCGGATGGAGGAGGCGGCGAGGCTCCTCCGGGAGACGGATGAGAAGACCTACCGCATCGCCGAGGCCACGGGCTTCTCGGACCCCAACTATTTCAGCTATGTCTTCAAGCGGCATTTTGGCCTGTCACCGTCTAAATTCCGGGCGGGACAGAGGGGTTAGGAGGGATGAGCGATGAAACGAATCCTTGCGCTGGCGCTGACCGTCCTGCTGGCCCTGGGGCTGACGGCCTGCCAGGACGACAAGCACGTCTCCGGCGCTCTGGCGGAGGTCCAGACGGACGAAAACGGGGACCTGACCGCCCTTGTCCTGGAGCGGGATGGGAAGCGCACCGGCGTGCTGCTGGCGGAGGGCACCTACGTCTGGCCCAGGGAGGAGGGGAGCTGGACCTGGGAGGAGGCCATGGAGGCGTTCCGAAAGGACCTCCAGCCGGGCAACGAGCTCAGCGCCCGGTGCTATCCCCGGAGGGAGAAGCTGGAGACGGCGGAGGGGGAGAGCGTCCCCGCCTACTGGGGGCAGAGCGTCCACATCGACGGTATCCTGGAGCGGAATGCCCTGACCCTCCGGGACGGGACCGCCGTGGATGTCATGGAAGGCGATTACTACGGCGATGAGCGCACCTACCGGCTCCCCGACGGGACGGAGCTGCTGCGGGTGAGCGACAACGGCGGTCCGGAAAACCACTATGTCATGAGCATAGAGAGCTTCGACGATTTGAGCGAGGCGGCAAAGAAAAAGGTCCGAGCGTACTACGAGGCCCAGGGCCCCCTGTTCGACGAGCGGGAGGAGCTGGAGAAGTCCTACGCCGCCTACCGGAAGCTGGGAGAAGAATTTTCATGCGACTGGGTCCAGCAGGATGTGACCCCCACCGCCTCCAACGATAAAATGATGTACTTCGTGTCCAGCCTGACTTTGCCTCAGGAGCACGGCGGGAGGATCTCGTACGAGCGGCAGTATGGCGGGGCCTTCGACCGGGAGACCGGAGAGCGGATCGACAACTGGGACCTCTTCGCCGCTTCCGAGGAGGAGGTCCGCCGCCGCTTCCCGGAGCTGTGCGGCTGGGTGGACGACCCGGAGCTCCGCAGGGCCATGAGCGAGGCCCTGAAAGGGGACATGTTCGTCTTCTTCCCGGAGCACGTGTCTGTGGATTTCCCGCCGGGGACCCTGCCGGGGGAGGAGAACGGCTATTTTATCAGCCTGGACTATAAGGACGCGCCGGAGGGCTTCCTCCAGCCCTGGGCCGTTCCCAAGGAGAGAATGCCATGAACGTTTTCCGCCGCCTGGCCGCCCAGTGGGTGGAGCGCTACCGCAAAATGAGCATCCAGATGGTCCTCTCCCTGGCCTTCACCGCCGTGGCGGCGGCGGGGATGCTGCTGATGAGCGTCAGCCTCATCTGGCGCTTCTCCTCCGCCAACGAGCAGCTGGTGGCGGAGAACAGCCGCCGGGTGCTGGCCCAGGCCAACCTGAACCTGGACAGCTACCTCCGGCGGATGATGCGCATCTCCGACACGGTGTATTACCGGACCATCAAGAACATGGACCTGGCGGAGGACGACCTCACCGGGGATTTAAGCCTGCTCTACGAGGAGAACCGGGACGACCTGGTGTCCCTGGCGGTCTTTGACGGGGAGGGGGGCCTGGTGTCCGCCGTGCCCCTGACGGCCCTGAAGCGGGACGCGGAGACGGCGGAGAGCGAGTGGTTCCAGGCCGCCAGCCGGAGCATGGAGAACTTCCACTTCTCCACGCCCCACGTCCAGAACATCTTCGACGACCCGGACTATCCCTACCGCTGGGTGGTGTCCCTGAGCCGCCACGTCCAGCTGACCCGGGACGGGGCCACCGAGGGCGGCGTGCTGCTGGTGGACATGAGCTTCAGCGGCATCGAGCAGGTCTGCCGGGACGTGACTCTGGGCAGCGGGGGCTATCTCTACCTCATCGACGGCGACGGGGAGCTGATCTACCACCCCCGGCAACAGCTCATTTACACCGGCCTCCTGGAGGAGAACAACCGGGCGGCGGCGTCGTATCGGGACGGGAGCCGCCAGGAGACCTTCCAGGGCCGGACCCGGCAGGTCACCGTGAAGACCGTGGGCTACACCGGCTGGAAGCTGGTGGGCGTGGCCCCGGCGGAGAGCGCCGCCTCCCCACAGCTGCCCCTGTTCGGCCTGACCCTGCTGCTGTTCTCCATCTTCCTCATGGCCTTCCTGAACTTCCTGATCTCCGCCCGGATCTCGGACCCCATCCTCCGGCTGGAGCGCTCCATCCGGGAGCTGGACCGGGGCCTGGCGGACGTGAGGATCGAGGAGGGGGGCTGCTACGAGGTCCAGCGGCTGAACCACGCCGTGGCCTCCATGGTCTCCACCATGCGGCACCTGATGGACGACATCGTCCGCCAGGAGGAGGAGAAGCGCCGTAGCGAGCTGGAGGTCCTCCAGTCCCAGATCAACCCCCATTTCCTCTACAACACCCTGGACTCCGTCATCTGGATGACGGAGTCCGGCCAGCAGCAGGAGGCCATCCAGATGGTCACCTCCCTGGCCCGGCTGTTCCGCATCTCCCTGAGCAAGGGCAAGAGCATCATCCCCCTGGCGGACGAGCTGGAGCACGCCAGGCACTACATGAACATCCAGCAGATCCGCTTCAAGAACAAGTTTGTCACGGAGATTGAGGCGAGGCCCGGCACCGAGGGGCTGTACACCCTGAAGCTCATCATCCAGCCCCTGCTGGAAAACGCCATCTACCACGGGATGTCCAGCGCGGAGGACGACGGGCTCATCCGGGTCACGGCCTACCGGGAGGGGGAGGACCTGCTCATCGACGTGGAGGACAACGGCTTAGGCATGCGCCCGGAGCTGGCGGCCTCCCTGCTGGAGGAGGACCGGCCCGAGGTGCGGACCCGTGGCTCCGGCATCGGCGTGCGGAACGTCCACCAGCGGGTGAGCCTCACCTTCGGGCCGGGCTACGGCCTGACCATCTTCAGCGAGCCCGACGAGGGCACGCTGGTGCGCATCCGCCTCCCGGCCCTGGATGAGGAGGAGGCGGAGCGCCGCCGGCAGGGGGAGGAGCTATGAGGACGGAGAAAAGCAGGCTCATTCAAATTGCCATCCTGGCGGTGCTGGGACTGGCGGCGGCGCTGTCCCTGGCGCTGCCCCAGCTCCTCCGGGGCGAGCGGGAGGAACAGCTGCTGTCCCTCTCCGTCATGCTCCGGGACACGGACAGCTCCGGCTGGACCGTGGCCCGGCAGGGCATGGAGCAGGCGGCGGACGAGCTGGGGGCGGAGCTGCGCTTCCTGACCCTCACCGCCGCCGGGGACAGCGAGGAGCAGGAGGCCCTGCTCCTTCGGGAGATCGAGGACGGGGCGGCGGCCCTGGTGGTGGTCCCGGCGGATCCGGCGGCCCTGTCCGCCGCCCTGGACCCCTGGCTGGTGGTCTGCCCCACGGTGACCCTGGAGTCCCCCATGGAGGGGGCGTCGGGGGTGGTGGCCCCGGACAACGCCCAGCTGGGCAGGGAGCTGGCCCAGGCCCTGCTGGAGGACTGGGACGGCGGGGAGGTGCTGCTGCTGGACACCGCCGGGCGGTGCGCCGGGGTGGCGGACCGCGTGGCGGCGGCGGAGGCGGCGCTGGCGGAGGCCGGGGCCCCTGTCCGGCGGGAGCCGGAGCTGCCGGAGGACGCCCCCCGGTGGGTCATGGCCTTCGAGCCCTCGGTGACCCAGCGGACCGCTGAGCGGCGGGAGGCCGAGGGCCGGGACTATACCCTCTACGGCGTGGGCTCCGCCGCCGGCGTCACCGCCCAGCTGGAGCGGGGGAACATCGCCGCCATCGCCGCCTGGAGCGACTACGCCGCGGGCTACCTGGCGGTGCGCCGGGCGGTGAACGCCGCCCGGGGGGCGGGCGGGGCCCTGAGCCCCCTGCCCTTCTTCATTCTGCGAGAGGAGGATATCTATGCGCCGGAAAACCAGAAGCTGCTGTTCCCCATCATGTCGTCCTCCAGCCGCTAGGCGGGCCGCCCTGCTGGCGGCGCTGCTGCTCCTCTCCGCCTGCGGCGGGGGGAAGGACGAGAGCCTCCGCATCGGCGCGGCCCTCTACACCCAGGACGACACCTTCATCTCCGCCATGGCCCAGGACCTGGAGGGCCTGGTCCGGGAGGCGGAGAGCGGGACGGGGGAGAAGATCACCCTCTTCATCGCCGACGGCAAGAGCAGCCAAAGCACCCAGATGGACCAGGTGGACCGCTTCCTGGCCCGGGGCTGCGACGTGCTGTTCGTCAACCTGGTGGACCGGACGGCGGCGGCAGTCATCGCCGACAAGGCGGAGGCCGAGGGCGTGCCCCTGGTGTTTTTCAACCGCCAGCCGGTGGCGGAGGACATCCAGCGCTGGGATCAAATCTACTACGTGGGGGCCGACGCCCGGGAGAGCGGCGAGCTCCAGGGCAAGCTGGTGCTGGACGCCTGGCGGGCGGACCGGGAGGCCCTGGACCGCAACGGCGACGGGGTCCTCCAATACGTGATGCTGGAGGGGGAGCCGGGCCATCAGGACTCCCTGCTGCGGACGGAGTACTCCATCAAGGCCGTCACCGACGGGGGCGTGGAGGTGGAAAAGCTGGCCAGCGAGACCGCCAACTGGAACCGGGCCCAGGGCGCGGCCCGGACGGTCCAGTGGCTGGAGGAGTTCGGGGACGGCGTGGAGGTTATCTTCTCCAACAACGACGACATGGCCCTGGGGGCCATCGACGCCCTGGCGGACACGCCCCGGGACCGCTGGCCCCTCATCGTGGGAGTGGACGCCACGGCCCCGGCCCTGGAGGCGGTGGCGGCGGGCCAGCTCTACGGCACCGTCCACAACGACGGCCGGGGCCAGGCCCAGGCCATGATGGACTTGGCCCTGGCCCTCTGGCGCGGGGAGGACCCGGCGGTGGACCTGAAGGAAGGGCACTATGTCTGGCTCCCCTACCGTCCAGTGACGCTGGAAAACCTGGACGAGTTTTTAGAGGACTGAAAAACAGGACCGGCCTTGAGAGGCCGGTCCTGTTCGTTTACTTCGCCAAGAAGCGGAATACCGCCGTATGGTCGAAGACCTCTCCCGCCCGGAGGACGCAGGAGGGGAAGTTGGCGTGGTTGGGGGAGTCGGGGTAGAACTGGGTCTCCAGGCAGAAGCCCCAGCGGTTGGCGTAGGGCGCGCCGCCCTTTCCGGCGGGGCAGCCGTCCAGGTAGTTTGCCGTGTAGAACTGCACGCCGGGGAGGGTGGAGAGGACCTCCATGGAGACGCCGGAGGCCTCCGAGAAGACCCGGGCAATGGGCCGGAGCGTCCCCGGTTCACCGTTTGGGATCCAGTTGTGGTCATAGCCCCCCGCCTGGAGGAGCTGGGGGAAGTTCTCCCCAATGCGGGCCCCGATGGGCCCAGGGGTCCGGAGGTCCATGGGGGTGCCCTCCACCGGAGCGATCTCCCCGGTGGGGATGGACAGGGGGTCCGTGGGAGTGTAGGAATCCGCCAGGAGCTGGATGGTCTGGTCCAGCACCGGGCCGCTGTCGTGGCCGGCGAGGTTGAAGTAGGCGTGGTTCGTCAGGTTGCAGACGGTATCCCGATCGC
Source organism: uncultured Oscillibacter sp. (assembly GCA_910587875.1). GTDB lineage: Bacteria > Bacillota > Clostridia > Oscillospirales > Oscillospiraceae > Oscillibacter. The sequence continues at coordinate 21,448 of CAJUOD010000015.1, forward strand.
ACTCCGCCCGGTAGCCGATGGTCAGGCCCTCCTCCGTCAGCGTGTAGGTCACCCGGACCGTCAGATTTCCGGGGTAGCCCTCCTCCCCGTCGGGGCTGAACAGGGAGAGGACCAAACGGTCTTCCCCGGCCTCCTCCACGGTCCAGACCCGCTGGTTGAAGCCCACCAGGCCGCCGTGGAGGTGGTTCACCCCGTTGTTGTTGGCCGCCAGTTGATAGGTCTGGCCGTTTAGGGTGAACTTCGCCCCGCCGATGCGGTTGGCGTACCGGCCCACCAGGGCCCCCAGGGACTTGCCATGGGTCCGGTAGGGCTCCAGCGCGTCGAAGCCCAGGAGCACGTCCACGGGCCTGCCCGTCCGGTCCGGGACCCGGAGGGACTGGAGGGAGCCGCCGAAGGTGATGACATTGCAGGAGAGCGCCCCGGCGTTCAGGGTGTACAGCTCCACGGCCGTACCGTCCGGCATGACGCCGAAGGGAATGGGAGACGGCATGGGAATCCCCTCTTTCTTCATCATAAGATGGGACCAGCATAGCACATTTTTCCACTCCGGTCAAAGGGTTTTGTCCCGGGACAACGTATGAATGTCCCCCCTGCCTCATAGGCTTAACCGACAAGTACAAGCAAAAGGGGGAGCATGATGAAAAAGAGAGGAATCGCGCTGCTGTGCGCCGCGCTGCTGCTGACCACCGGCGCCCGGGCCGTGGAGGTCTCCGCGCCGTCGGCCATTTTGATGGAGAAGGAGACGGGGACCGTCCTCTTCGCCAAGGACGAGCACAAGCAGCTGGAGCCCGCCAGCGTCACCAAGGTGATGACGCTGCTTTTGACCATGGAGGCCGTGGACAGCGGACAGCTGAAGTACGACGACATGGTGACGGCCTCGGCCCACGCCTGTTCCATGGGCGGGTCCCAGATCTGGCTGAAGGAGCACGAGCAGCTCAGCGTCAGCGATATGCTGAAGGCCGTCTGCGTGGTCTCCGCCAACGACTGCGCCGTGGCCCTGGCGGAGACGGTGTCCGGCAGCGAGGACGCCTTTGTGGAGCGGATGAACCAGCGGGCGGCGGAGCTGGGGATGAACGACACCACCTTCAAAAACGCCACGGGCCTCCCGGCGGCGGGCCACGTCACCTCGGCCTACGACATCGCCCTCATGAGCCGGGAGCTGATTTTAAACCACCCGGACATCCGGCAGTACACCACCATCTGGATGGACACCCTGCGGAACGGGGAGAGCCAGCTGGTGAACACGAACCGCCTGGTCCGGTTCTACGAGGGGGCCACGGGCCTGAAGACCGGGTCCACGGACAGCGCCCTGTACTGCCTCTCCGCCACGGCGGAGCGGGACGGCATGGAACTCATCGCCGTCATCATGAAGGGGGCCACCTCCGCCCAGCGCTTCGAGGATGCCCAGACCCTTTTGAATTACGGCTTCGCCTCCTATGCCCTGCGGAAAATCGTCCCGGAGACGGCCCTGCCCCCGGTGCCGGTGGAGCTGGGGACCCAGGCCACCGTCCAGCCGGTGCCCGGCGAGGGAGGGACGCTGCTGCTGGAGAAGGCCAAGGCGGGCAGCCTCGCCCAGTCCGTGGCGCTGGAGGAGAGCGTCCCCGCCCCCGTGGCCCTGGGGGACCGCCTGGGGACCCTGACGGTGACCTCCGGGGAGGAGGTCGTGGCGGAGATCCCCCTGCTGGCGGGGGAGGAGGTCCCCCGGGTGACCTACGGCCAGATGTTCCTGCGCCTCCTGAAAACCGCCTGCCTGGCGGGGTAAGGCGGCTGCCCTGACGGGAAAGGAAACAGACTGGACTTTGCCCAGTCTGTGAACAAATGGCAAAATATGATTTATGGATTGTTTTTTCCGGGGAAGTGTGGTATCCTTGAAATACAAGGCCACAGCAATTTAAAATGACAGGAGTGTTTTACTATGGTTAGATTGATTATGGGCATGAAAGGTTCCGGCAAAACCAAGCAGCTCATCGAATTAATCAACAACGCGGCGAAAGACGAACCCGGAAACGTAGTCTGCATCGAGGCAAACCGAAACATGACCTACGATATCCACTATCACATCCGCCTGATCGACGCGCATGAATACAAGCTCAACGGCTATGACCTGCTCCGGGGCTTCATCAGCGGGCTCCACGCGGGGAACTATGACATCTCCCATATGTTTATCGACAACTTCTGCAAAATCGTGGGCAGAGACGTGGACGGGGAGACCGAGACCTTCCTGAATTGGCTGGACGCGTTCGGAGAGCGGAACAACATCAAGTTCACCGTGACTATCAGCGCCGACCCCGCTTCCGCCACCGAGGGAATGCAGAAATTCCTGTAAAAAAAGAACATGAGAAGGGCCCCGTTTCCAGAGAGAAACGGGGCCCCTTTTATGTCTGCCGATCTGCGTTGCCGTCGCTTCGGCCCGGAGAATCACCAGACTTCCAGAGCGCGATAAAGTTCTTTTTGGATACTTTTTCTCTCGAGAAAAAGTATCAGGGCATGGCTTCCAAAGTCTCCGGCAGGGTGTGGTTCAAATCCGAGAGGCAGAGGTGCCCGCCGCCGAAGAGGCGGGCCATCTGGGTCCGCTCCTTGATGGCCTGGCCGTTGAGGAACCAGACGTCGGGGCCCCCCTCCCGGACCAGGTAGGCGCAGGCGTAGCGGTCGGAGTAATGGGTTTTGGTGGTACGCTCCGCCGCCAGGGCCGTGATTTCCTTCCCGGTGAGGAACTCGGGGTCCCGGCCCTCCCAGACGGAGCCCAGGGAGGTGAGAATCAGCGTCAGCTTTCCGGCGTCCACCACGCCCCGGAGGCGGTTCAGGGAGTAATAGATCTGCTCCAGAGGCTCCAGGGGGGCCACGGTCCGCCCGGCGGCGGAGTCCTTTTTGTAGTCAAAGCGGAGGACCAGCCGGTCCGCGGCCTCGCCCAGGGCGGCGTAGTCATAGCCGAAGATGGTGCCCTTCCAGGCGGGGGCCTCCACGCCCACGTACAGGGGCCGCTCCCCCAGCTTTTCCCGGAGGCTCCGGACGGCGGCGGTGAGCACGTCCCGCTGGGTGACGGTGGTGAGGCCGGAGACCTCCAGGAAGAGGCCGTCGTAGCTCCCCTCCTCGATTGCTTTGAAGATGACGGCGGACAGCTTTTCCTCGTCGCCCTCCCGGAAGTGGTAGCCGTTTCCGGTGACGTAGAGCAGGGTCTTGGCCCCGGCGGCCACGGCGGCGGCGCGGACGGTCTGGGCCTCCGATTTTCCCATGGCGGGGGCGATCTGGGGCTCGCCGTTGTAGGTTAGCTTGGCCCCGGCGATGCCCACGGACTCCAGGCCTGTGAGATCCGGCAGGTCCTCCGCCGAGGCGGCGATGCCCATGCCGCTGGTGGTGGGCTCGTGGAGCTTGTCGTAGAGCCGCATGAGGATGGCGGCGGTCTGCTCCCGGGTGACATGGCCGTTGGGGGAGAAGGAGGTCACGGAGGTCCCGTCCATCAGTCCCATGCCGTAGGCCATGACGATGTAGCCGTTGTTGGCCTTCACGTCCCGGAAGGGGAGGGACATGTCCTGGATCAGCCCGGCCAGGCTGCCGTAGCCCAGGGCCCGGACCAGCATGGCGGCGGCCTCGCTGCGGGTGATGAGGTCGTCGGGGCGGAAGCTGCCGTCCTGGCTGGTGATGGCCCCCTGGTGATAGGCGGACTCCAGCGCCCCGGCGTACCAGGCCTTTTCGTCCACGTCGTCATAGACGGTCCGGGCGGGGGAGGTGGGCTTCCAGCCCATGGCGCGGCACAGCACCACGACAAACTCGGACCGGGACATCTCCTTCCCCACGCCGAAGCTGCCGTCGCTCTCGGGGTAGAAGTAGTGCAGGGCCACGCAGCGGTCGATGTCCTCCTTGGCCCAGAAGTCCTCCGGCACGTCGGACAGGGCGGAGGCGGGGACGGTGGACATGCCCGCCAGCAGGGCGCACAGCAGGAGGCAGGACAGGACCCGTTGCAGTCGTTTCATATGGTTCAGCTCCTTTTATGGTCAGGGTTGTCCTCCTATCTTAGCAGATTTTTCCCCGCCCGTCAAACGCAAGCTGTCGAGGCGAAAAAGTTCTTGACTTGGAGCCCGCTCCAGGTGCTATGCTGAAGGGGAAAAGACACGCGAGGAGGCAGAGACATGACGATTCGGGAAGTGAGCGAGCGGTACGGCCTTTCCGCCGACACCCTGCGGTACTATGAGCGGGTGGGCCTGATCCCCCCGGTGCCCCGGAGCAAAAGCGGCGTCCGGGACTACGACGCGGCCTCCCTGGGCTGGGTGGAGCTCATCAAGTGCATGCGCTCCGCCGGGGTGGGCATCGAGGCGCTGACGGAGTACTGCCGCCTGTTCCAGCAGGGAGAGGAAACCCTGGAGGCCCGGAAGGCCCTGCTGGTGGAGCAGCGGCGGCAGCTCAGGGAGCGGATGGAGGACATGCGGCGGTCTCTGGACCGGCTGGATGAGAAGATCGAGAACTACGACCAGGGCCTGGCCCGGAAGGAGCGGGAGCTCCGGGGCGGCTAGACCCCGTCCAGCTCCCGGAACACGCCCCGGGACCAGAGTGCCGCCAGAGCCGCGGCTCCCGCCGCCCCCAGCAGCACGGCCCAGGCTGGGCAGGCCTCGAACAGGGCTCCGTACACCGCCTGGCCCAGGGGGGCGGCGCAGTTGGACACCGCCATGATGAAGGCCATCACCTTCCCCAGCAGGTCCGGCGGCGTCCGGGCCTGGACGGCGGCGCTGAGCACCACCACCAGCAGGGTGGAGAGCACCATGACGGCGAAGCTCATGGCCGTCACCCCCCACCAGCCTAAGATTGGCGGGACCCCCGGCAGCAGGGCCGCGCCCATGCCCGCCGCCGTGAGGCTGGCGGCCAGGAGGACGGCCCCGCCCCGCCGGAGGGGCAGCCGGGCTCCCAGGCAGGCCGTCAGCACGCCGCCGAAGAGCCCGCCCAGGCCCATGGCCCCCTGGGTGACTCCTAAGCGGCTGTCGCTCATGCCCAGGGCCTGGACCACGGATACGGGAATGCCCACCACCAGAGCGGCGGACAGCACCAGGTTGAAGAGGGCCAGCACCAGCATGACGGACAGGAACACCGGGCGGTCCCGGCGGATGAAGCGCCAGCTCTCCCCCAGATCCCGCCGGACCGTGGACAGCACGCTCCCCTCCGCCGGGCGGGGGCGGTGGGGAATGCGGATAAACAGCTCCATGACGGCGGAGAGGAAGAAGCAGCCCATGCCCACCCACAGAATGGGCCGGAGGCCGAAGGCCCCGAACAGCACGCCGCCGATGACCGGCCCCAGCAGGGCGGCCAGGGTGTCCACCATGTTGATGACGGCGTTGGCCCGGGTCAGCTGTTCCGGCGGGGCCAGCAGGGGAATGCTGGCCTGGACCGCCGGCTGATAGGCCCCGGCGATGCCGTAGAGCAGCATGAGGCAGGCGGCGATCAGCGGCGCCAGGGGCGCCCGCCCCAGGAGAAGAGTGAACAGCAGGATCAGGCCTGCCGTGGAGAAGTCCAGGAGGACCATGACGTTCCGCTTGTTCACCCGGTCCGCCGCCACGCCGCCGACGGGGGCGCACAGCACCGCCGGGATGAAGGCCGCCGCCCCCACCGCGCCGAACAGGGCCGGGGAGCCGGTCTGCCGCAGCAGGTAGAGGGGCAGGGCGAAGCGCAGGATGGCGCTGCCGAAGAGGGAGACGATCTGCCCGATGACCACCAGGGTGAAGTCCCGGCGGAACAGGGGCGCTTGGCACGTTTTCATATTGACGCTCCTTTTTTCTGAAAGTTTAAAAACCGACCGTCGGTTTTTATATCTCCAAAAAGAAACTGCCCGCGCGCGGCAGTCTCTTTTCAGACGGGAGTTTTTCCCGGCGGGTGCTGACCCAGCCCGGCGTAGTGCTCCAGCATCTCGATGCTCTCCCGGTCAATCATCTCGGGGATGCCGAAGCGGAAGAACAGCTGGTTGTAAATCTCACACCGGGCGCGGAGCTCCTCCGGGGTGGTGGGCTGGACCACGGGGTTGACCCAGCCGTCGGCCAGCAGCAGCATGGCCTCCGCCAGCTCCTTGGGATGGTCCGTGCGGATGGAGCCGTCGGCCACGCCCTGGCGGATGACGGGCTCCAGGAATTCCGGCACGACCTCCGTAAAAAGGCTCTGTATTTCCGCCGCCAGAAACTTGGGGTTGTCGATGAGATAGGGCATCATGGAGTACATTTTCGACTGTCTGTCCGGGTGCAGGGAGACCTTGAAGATGGTCCGCAGCTTCTCCAGGCCGCCCATGGAGGGGTCGTCCCGAACGGCCGCCAGCGCCTCGGCGTTCCGCCGTCCGATGCGGTCGCAGACGGAGTAGAAAATGTCCTCCTTGGAGGTGAAGTGGTGGTAGATGGCCCCCTTGGAAAGGCCCGTCGCCTCGATGATGTCCTGGAGGGAGGCCCGGTCATAGCCCTTTTCAATGAACAGCCGCTCCGCCGTGTCCAGGATTTTCCGGATGGTCTCCTCCGGGTATTTGTTCCGTCCCACAGGGCATCCCTCCTCAAACAAACCGGCGGTCTGTTTGGAGTATAGCATAGGGGAAGGCCGCCGTCAAGGAAAATCGGGCGGGCCCCCGAGGGGGACTGCTGTTTTTTTCACAAAGCAGGTTTTCGCTCTTGCTTTTTCCAGGGAAACAGGGTATAGTAAACTAGTAAATCCAGCGGCCCTGCCGCCTCAACGGGCGCAGGCGTTTTGACATTCTAAAGGAGGAACAGATATGTCTACGAAAGCCTATTATCCCAGAACCGAGATCGGGCCCGGCAAGGTCGGGTTCTCTAAGACCCGCTCCATCATCGAGGCCCCCTTCTACGGCAACAACGTCGTGAAGATCAACTCCCTCCGGGAGGCCTATGACATGGCCAAAAACTCCCCGGGCACCGTGGTCACCGACATGCCCGTCTACCGGGGCGAGGAGTTCGGCCTGGAGCCCGACGCCAAGGTCCTGCTGTTCAACGACGGATCCATTACCGGCCGCTATGCCGCCGCCCGCCGGATTACCGGAAAGCCCGGCGTCAACACCGCGGAGCTGGACAAAATCGTCATGGACGCGGTCTATGACACCCGCTGGAAGACCATGTACCACGCCGAGGTCTTCATCGGCCTGGACCCCGAGTTCATGGTTAAGGCCCACCTGCTCATCCCCGAGGGGGAGGAGAACCTCCTCTACAACTGGATGCTGAACTTCCAGTATCAGTCCGACGAGTACGTCAAGATGTACAAGAAGTCCAAGCCCGTGGGAGACGGCAAGGAGCCCGACATCTATATCTTCTCCGATCCCCAGTGGACCGGCGCGCCGGGCAAGGATGACATCTGTGATCCCAAGTGCCTGTGCTACTTCAACACGGATACCAACTGCGCCGCCATCCTGGGCATGCGCTACTTCGGCGAGCACAAGAAGGGCACCCTGACCCTGGCCTGGGCCATCGCCAACCGGAACGGCTACGCCTCCTGCCACGGCGGACAGAAGGAATACACCCTGGACGACGGCAGCAAGTACGTGGCGGCGGTCTTCGGCCTCTCCGGCTCCGGCAAGTCCACCCTGACCCACGCCAAGCACGGAGGAAAGTATCCCTCCATCAAGGTGCTGCATGACGACGCCTTTGTCATCAACTCGGACACCTGCGCCTCCATCGCCCTGGAGCCCACCTATTTCGATAAGACCGCCGACTACCCCGTCCCCGCCGAGGACAACAAGTACCTGCTGACCGCCCAGAACTGCTCCGCCACCCTGGACGACGAGGGCAAAATCGTCCTGGTCACCGAGGACGTGCGGAACGGCAACGGCCGGGCCATCAAGTCCAAGCTCTGGTCCCCCAACCGGGTGGATAAAATCGACGCCCCGGTCAACGCCATCTTCTGGATCATGAAGGACCCCACCATCCCCCCCATCGTGAAGCTCAGCGGCGCGTCCCTGGCCTCCGTCATGGGCGCCACCCTGGCCACCAAGCGCTCCAGCGCCGAGCGGCTCAAGGAGGGCGTGGACCCCAACGCTCTGGTCGTCGAGCCCTACGCCAACCCCTTCCGCACCTACCCGCTGGTGAACGACTATGAGAAGTTCAAGAAGCTGGTGGCGGAAAAGAACGTGGCCTGCTATATCATCAACACCGGAGACTTCATGGGCAAGAAGGTCCAGAAGGAAGACACTCTGGGCATCCTGGAGGCCGTGGTCGAGGGCAAGGCCAAGTTCGAGACCTGGGGCCCCTTCGAGGACATCGAGATCTTCAAGTGGGAAGGCTTCGTGCCCGATCTGTGCGACAAGGAATACGTCGCCCAGCTGAAGGCCCGGATGCAGGACCGCCTGAACTATGTGACCAAGCTGGACACCGACGAGGGCGGCTTCAACAAGCTCCCCGAGGACGCCGCGGCGGCCATCAAAAAGGTCGTGGACGAGGCGAACACCCTGTAAGCGTCGCACCTTCCGGAGGGCGGGCCCGATGGCCCGCCCTCTTTACAAATCGGGCGGAAGAGAGGGGGACTATATGGAAGCGTGGAAGAAACCCATCTGGCGGGTGCCTCTGGTACTGGGGGCGCTGGGCGTTTTGAACCGGCTTCTCCACTTTGCGGGGAGCCTTCTCTGGGGGCTTATCCAGCGGGGCCGGGGGCCCGGTCCGGATGGAACGATTGTGCTTACCACCGGCTATGTGACCGAAATCGTGAGCGGAATCATGTTCCTGCTGTTCTGGTGGGCGGGATGGCGCTTTGTCCGGGGGCTGACCCGGCGGGAGATCTTCCGGTCGGCCTCCATCATGGTTCTGTTAAACGCCGCCCTGCTGGCGGCGGAGCAGATCAGCCAGCACGTGTTCGGGACCTACAGCTGGGCCGTGTACCATTTATACACCCTGGCGGAGGGAAAGATGTGGCTGGACCAGCTCTCCCTCCGGCTCTTCCAGGCGCTGGGGCTGTCGTCCGGCCTGTGGGTGGTTCCCGGTATTTTCGCGCCGTACCTCTACTTGGTTTTCGGAAAAAAGAACGCCCCTCTGTGAGGGGCGCTCTTCTTATTTGTTATTTGCCGCCTACTTGAAAGAGAGTCTCACAGGGCTCGCCAGGCCTCCGGCTTGAGGCGGGTCAAATCGTGCTCCGCCCGGTCGATGTCCGCCAGCATGGCGGCCTTATCCTTGTTCAGCGTCCCCCGCAGGGACAGGTAATTGCTGGCGTGGTTCATGCGGAAGACGCTGCCCGGGCTGTCCAGGTTTTCAACCAACAGCCGGGTCTCCTCCAGCACCTGGGGCTGGGTCAGGAGCTGGAATTTCCCCTCGTGGACCCAGTCGTAGAGGGGCGTCTCCGGCTCCACCATCAGCGTCAGCATGCCGATATACTCCGGGTTCATGGCGTTGAAGGCTTTGGCGGTGTCCACGGCGTGGCGCTCTAAGAGCTCCGGCCCGCCCAGGCCCGTGATGGCCGTGACGGAGAGGGCGATGCCGCATTGCCGCACTTTCTGCCCCATCTCGATGATCTCCGCCGCCGGGTGGCCCTTGCGCATGAGAGTCAGCACCTCGTCGCTGCCGGACTCCAGGCCCATGTAGACCATGGTCAGCCCCTTCTCCCGGAGGGTCCTCAGCTCCTCCTCCGTCCGGATGCGGATGGAGGCCGGGGAGGCGTAGCTGGTCACCTGGCGGCACTCCGGGAACAGGTCCCGCACGGTGTCCAGAATGACATAGAGCTCCTCCGCCTTCCGCACCAGGGCGTCCCCGTCCGCCAGAAAGACCTTCTCAATGTGGTGGTAGACCTGCCGGGCCACCCGGAAGTCCTCCAGCACCTCCTCCAGGGGGCGGAGGGCAAAGCGCTTCTCCTTGTACATGCTGCAAAAGGCGCAGGTGTTGTGGCTGCACCCGTAGGTCACCTGAACGATGAGGCTCCGCGCCTCGGAGGGCGGGCGGTACACGCTGCCGTAGTATCTCATACGCCTAATTTCTCCAGGGCGGCCATCTTCACGCAGACGCAGAACACGGCCATGGCCTGCTCCAGCTCCTCCACCGGGGGCAGGGAGGGGGCGATGCGGATGTTGCTGTCCCGGGGGTCCTTGCCGTAGGGGAAGGTGGCCCCGGCGCTGGTCATGGTGACCCCCGCCTCCTTGCACAGGGCCAGGGTCCGCTTGGCCGTGCCGGGCATGGTGTCGAAGGACACGAAGTATCCGCCCTTGGGCCACCGCCAGGAGGCGATCTCCAGGGGAGCGATCTCCTTATCCAGGGTATCCACCACGCTGCGGAACTTGGGGCCCATAACCGCGGCGTGCTTTTTCATCAGCTCCAGGGTGTGGGCCTTGTCCTTGAGGTACAGGACGTGGCGCTGCTGGTTCACCTTGTCGAAGCTGATGACCTGGGGGGTGAGGACCTTTTCCATGTAGGCCATGTTGGCCTCGGAGCAGGCAAAGCAGGCTACGCCCGCGCCGGGGAGGGTGATCTTGGACGTGGAGGCGAACTCGAAGACCATGTCGGGGTGTCCCGCCCCGGCGCAGATGGAGAGAATGTCCGGGAAGGGCACGTAGTCCCCCTCGAACTCGTGGACGCAGTAGGCGTTGTCCCACATAATGGTGAAGTCCGGTGCGGCGGGGTCCAGGGCCGCCAGACGGCGGATGGTCTCCTGGGAGTAGATGATGCCCTCGGGATTGGAGTACTTGGGGACGCACCAGATACCCTTGACGGCGGGGTCCTTCACGGCGGCCTCCACGGCGTCCATGTCGGGGCCTTCCTCCGTCATGGGGATGGTGATCAGCTCAAAGCCAAAGGTCTCCGTCACCCGGAAGTGCCGGTCGTAGCCCGGGGCGGGGCAGAGCCATTTGAGGGTCTCCTCCCTGCACCAGGGCCGGGGGCTGTGGAGCAGGCCGTGGGTGTAGCCCTTGGAGATGGTGTCGTACATCAGCTGGAGGCTGGAGTTGCCCCCGGCGAAGACCTGCTCCGGCTTGCAGCCCAGGATGTCCGCGAAGAGCCGCCGGGCGGCGGGGAGGCCGCACATCTCGCCGTAGTTCCGCACGTCGACGCCGTCGGAGACATAGTCCTTGGGGTCCTGCATCAGGCTGAAAATATCGCTGACCAGATCCAGCTGCTGTTTTCCGGGCTTGCCCCGGGCCATGTTGAGCGTTCGGCCCTGGGCCTTCAGGGCCTCAAATCCGGCCTTGAGGCGGGCATATTCCTCGGCGCGCTCCGCCGGGGTGAGCTGGGCGTAAGGCTTCATATAAGATCCATCCTTTCTGTCGGTGGGTTCGATAGAGCCTAGTATAGCGAATCCGGCGGGCGGTTTCAACCCTTATTTCGGCACGGCCCTGGAAAAAACCTCCGGGCATGTTTCCCTCCTCCGCCGCATAGAGTGAAGGATAAACAGAGGAGGAAGAACCATGAGACGAAACAGAGGGACGAGCCCGGTCAGCCAGTCCATCGCCGTGTCGGTCCTGCTGCTGGCGGCGCTGTTTTTGCTGCCCCTGGCGGTGGTGGCCCCCTTTCGCTCCGCGCTCTTTGGCCGGGAGGAGCCGGTGGACGAGACGGAGCAGACGCCGCCTGCTCCCTTTACCAGCGGGACCCTGGACGCCGCCCGGCCCCTCCGGGTGCTGGACGGGGAGGAGGTTTTGGAGATGGACCTGGGGACCTACCTGGTGGGGGTGGTCCGGGCGGAGATGCCCGCCTCCTTCGAGCCCGAGGCTTTAAAGGCCCAGGCGGTGGCCGCCAGGACCTACACGCTGTACAAGCTCCAGACCGGCGGAAACCACGGGGAGGCCGCCGACGTCTGCACGGATCACACCTGCTGCCAGGCGTACATCGGCGAGGAGCGCGCCCGGGCCAATTGGGGAGAGCACGCCGCCGTCTACGAGGCCAAGGTGGAGGCGGCGGTGCGGGACACCGACGGGGAGGCCATCCTCTACGGCGGCGTGCCCATCCTGGCGGTGTTCCACTCCTCGTCGGCGGGGCTCACCCGGGCGGCGGGGGAGGTTTGGGTCAATGACCTGCCCTACCTCCAGGCCGTCAGCTCCCCGGAGCCCGGGGAGCGCATCCCCAACTACTACAGCCGTGTGGAGTTCACGGCGGAGGAGCTGAAGGGGAAGCTCCAGGCCGCCTTCCCCGGGGCGGACCTGTCCGGCGGCATGGAGACATGGCTGAGGGACCCCGCCGCCGACAGCGCGGGCAGCGTGGAGACCCTGACCGTGGGCGGCACGGCGGCAAAGGGGACCCAACTGCGGTCGGCCCTGGGACTCCGGTCCGCCTGCTTCACCTGGGAAGTCCAGGAGGGGAAAATGGTCTTCTTCGTCACCGGCTACGGCCACGGCGTGGGACTGAGCCAGTACGGGGCCAGCGCCATGGCGGCGGCGGGGGCGGACTACCGGGAGATCCTGACCCACTACTACACCGGGGTGACGGTGGAGCCCTACGGGGGGTAAGCGGCACTTTACAAAACCCCCCTGGGTGTGATAAAATATACTGGTTTTCAACAGATTGTACAAAGGAGGGACGGCTTATGAAACGGCGGGCGGCGGCGTTGCTTCTGTGTCTCCTGCTGGCGTTCCAGCTCTCCCTCCCCCCCGCCCGGGCGGCGGATCGGGTCTACTTCACCGCCGTCAGCGGCTACGTCCTGCCCCTCTCGGACAACACCATGCCCTTCTGGAGCGGGGGCTACGTCTACATCGCCAGCTCCATCTTCACCGGCGCGGCCCGGGAGTCCCTGGGCATCTCCCAGGTGTACAACAGCGAGCAGGGGCGCCTGGTGCTCTACAGCGGCGGGCGGTCCCTGACCTACAACCTCTCCGCCAACTGCGCCCTGGACAACGACGGCGCCGCCTATTACCCCGGGGCCATCCAGCGGAACGGGACGGTCTTCGTCCCCGCCAACACGGTGTCCCGGTACTTCGACCTGGTCTACTCCGTCATCGAGGTGAAGCACGGCAGCCTGGTCTGGCTCCGCTAGCCGAATTACGGCGTGTCGGACAAGCTGTATGCCGACGCGGCCCAGTACCCCATGAACTCCGTCTACGCCGACTACATGCGGGCCAAGGAGTCCGCTCCGCCGGAGGGCGGGGGGCCCGGGGGGAGCGGCAGGCCCTCCTCCTCCGGGACCCAGGACCCCGCCGCCGGCCTGGTGGGAAAGCGGATCGCCCTGTGCTTTGAGGCCGGGACCGGCGCGTCCCTCCTGGCGGACGCCCTGGAGGGCTATGACGCCGGGGCCGCCTTCTTCTTCACGCCGGAGGAGATGGAGCGGCAGGGGGGCACCCTGCGCCGCCTCGTCGCCCGGGGGCAGAGCGTGGGCGTCCTGGCGGACGCCTCAGATCCGGACCGGACCGTGGCCGAGCAGCTGGAGGCGGGCAACGCCGCCCTCTTCCGGGCCACCTGCGGCAAGACCCGCCTGGCCTATATCCGGGGCGGCGGGTCCCAGGCCGTACAGGCCGCCCGGGAGGCGGGCTTCCGCTGCCTCCAGCCGGACCTGGACCGGAGCGGGCACGCCCTGCGGAACGCCTCCGGCGCCCTGGAGCTGGTCCAGCGGCTGGCCGGGAGGCGGGGAGACGCCTCCGTCTGGCTGGGGGACGCCGCCGGGCCGACGGGGCTGCGGTCCTTTCTCTCCGCCGTCCGGGAGGCGGGAGGCCTGTGCACCGCCTATACCGAGGCCGGCTTCCGCTGAGGCCCGGGATTCTTTACAGAAAATTCAACAACCCCGTATTGGACAGGGTATAATAATGAAAGAAAGATTTGGGAAACTGGGAGGGCCTGCTATGGGACGCAATATCCTGGTGGTCGAGGACGACCGCAACATCTCCGATCTCATTCACATGTACCTGGTGAAGGAGGGCTTTGACGTCCGCATCGCCGGGGACGGCGGGAAGGCCATCGAGGAATTTCAGAAGGCCGCGCCGGACCTGATCCTTCTGGACATCATGCTGCCCGTCATGGACGGCTGGGCCGTCTGCGCCAGAATCCGGGAGACCTCCCAGGTCCCCATCATCATGCTCACCGCCAAGAGCGAGGTCTTCGACCGCATTCAGGGCCTGGAGATGGGGGCGGACGACTACATCGTCAAGCCCTTCGAGATGAAGGAGCTCATCGCCCGGATCAACGCCGTCCTCCGCCGGACGGAAATCCCCAACGACACCAGCAAAAAGCTGACCTTCGACAAGCTAGTGATCAACCTGGACTCCTATGAGCTCATTGTGGACGGGAAGAAAATCGATACCCCGCCCAAGGAGCTGGAGCTCCTCTACCACCTGGCCTCCACCCCCAACCGGGTCTACACCCGGAACCAGCTTCTGGACGAGGTCTGGGGCTTCGACTACTTCGGGGACAGCCGGACGGTGGACGTACACATTAAGCGCCTGCGGGAGAAGGTGGAGGGCGTCAGCGAGAAGTGGGCCCTGAAAACCGTCTGGGG
>CAJUOD010000016.1 GCA_910587875.1 uncultured Oscillibacter sp.
CGGCGCAACTGCGCCGGTCCTTACGGGGGCTTGGGGGCGGTAGCCACCAACAAGCAAGCGCCGGTATATACCGGGGCATTGCTTGCCGCTACCTAAACAGTAACAGTGATAAAGCAGTATACCTTTGAAATCAGTGATTTTCAGCAAAATGCAGTCTGTGTTTTCTAAACTCACCGGGCGTACACCCCTTTAACTCCCGAAATGACTTAGCGAAATAGCTCATCTCCTGGAAACCGCACTCCGCTCCAATGTCTGAAATCTTCCGATTGGTAGACACCAGCAATTCCGCCGCTTTTTGGATACGCATCTGCTTGATATACTGGATTGGCGTACTGCCAATCATGCTGCGGAAACACCGCAAACACTCGTTTTCGCTGACAGCGGCACTCTCCGCGATTTTGGCCAGCGTCAGCTCCCCATCGTAATGCTCCTGGATATATTGGAGCATAGTTTTAACACGCTCCCCATCCCGCAGAGCTTTCTCTGTGGGCTTTTTTTCCGCTGCGGGGCAGTTCTTCGTCAGGAAAAAAATCAGCCGAGAAAGTTGCTCCCGCACCGCAAACTCAAAACCATCCGCTTCAGATACACAGCATTTCCAAGCGTCTCGAATCGCCTTTGACGCGGCCTTTTCCCACTCCTGTCTGTTGGTAAACTGGACACAGGGCCGGCACGGGTCAGAGAGCAGCGGCTCCAGATACTTCTGCCAGAGAATACTATCCACACTTCCACCCACCAGCCGGGGATGGAATACCACAGACTGCAAATAGCAAGGCTCCGTTCCCGTGCTCCACACCCCATGCAGAGCTCCGGCGTTGATAAAGAAGCCCTCTCCCTGGCTTACCATGTAGTCTGTTCCGTTGACCGCAACACGGGCGCTTCCAGTTTCAACGACCAGAATCTCCAACTCATTATGCCAATGCCACGGCACTTCCGCCTCACTGATGTTGTCGTGATAACAGGCCACAGGGAACAAGGGTGTACCGTGTTCAACCAGTTCCCGGCCCTGCCGGTCGGTGGAAACCGGCCCGCATACGCTCAAAGCCATGGCAACTTACCTCCTGGTGATTTTGTTGCATCAACTTGTGGATTTCTTTCTAACACTTTCGCCTATCCAGTGGTATTATCATATCAGAAACCAAGGAGGAATGCAAGATGGTTCACTTACTTCTGGCGGTCATTTATATCTCTTTTATCAGCCTGGGCTTGCCCGACGCCCTACTGGGCTCGGCATGGCCGTCCATGTACGGCCAGTTCGGCGTTCCCGTCTCCTATGCTGGAATTATCTCCATGATTATTGCGATAGGAACAGTGATCTCCAGCCTGCAAAGCGACCGGCTCACCCGGAAGCTGGGGGCCGGAAAGGTGACAGCTATCAGCGTAGGTATGACGGCGGCGGCGATCTTCGGTTTCTCCGTTAGCCACTCCTTTTGGATGCTCTGCCTGTGGGCGGTTCCCTATGGCCTGGGGGCGGGCAGCGTGGACGCGGCGCTGAACAACTATGTGGCGCTCCACTTCGCCAGCCGCCACATGAGCTGGCTCCACTGTATGTGGGGCGTCGGGGCTTCCATTGGGCCGTACATCATGGGCTACGCCCTCACCGGCGGAGGCGGTTGGAACATGGGCTACCGCTATATTGCCATGCTGCAAATTGTGCTGACCGTGGTCTTGTTTTTGAGCCTCCCACTCTGGAAAACGTCAACGAGGGATGAGACAGAAACGGGAACAGGTCCAGTGTTGTCTTTAGGGCAAATTCTCCGTATCCCCGGGGCGAAAGAGGTCATGGTGACATTCTTCTGCTACTGCGCCGTAGAGCAGACCACGGGCCTGTGGGCCAGCAGCTACCTGGTGCTGCAAAAGGGTGTTTCAGCGGAGACAGCGGCCAGCTTTGCCAGTCTATTCTTTATCGGCATTACGGCTGGCCGGGCTATGAGCGGCTTTCTCACCATAAAGCTGAACGATACCCAGATGATCCGGCTCGGGCAGGGAATCATTGTGGTTGGGGTTGCCGCTTTCCTTCTGCCGCTGGGGGAGTACGCCGCCCTTGTGGGACTGATTCTCATCGGCCTGGGCTGCGCCCCCATCTACCCCTGCATCATTCACTCCACCCCCGACCACTTCGGTGCGGACAAGTCCCAGGCGATCATTGGTGTTCAGATGGCCAGCGCCTATGTGGGAACCTGTTTGATGCCGCCCCTGTTTGGTCTGATTGCCAACCATATCACGGTGTCCCTGTTCCCCTTCTATCTGCTGATAATTTTGATTTTAATGATCCTCATGCACGAGGCGCTGTTGAAGAACAGCGGGAAAGGAGTTTAATATGCTTACCTTCTTCTTGATTCCTGATATCAAACAGTTCCTGACACTGGTAAACAAAAGCTGCGGCGAGGTCATGCTACATATGCCTAACGGCAATAAGCACGATTTGAAGCGCAGTAACGATGCCTATCAAATGCTGGAAACTGTAAAATCCAAGGGAATAGGTGTAAAAATTAGTCTCTCTGACCGTAGGGATGTCAGCCCTTTCATTCAGTATATGGCGGAGGCGGCGCTATGACTGACCTGCATATGCACAGCCGGTACAGCGAGGACGGGGAGTTTACCCCTGCGGAGCTGGTAGAGCAGTGTTACCGGCAGGGAATCACAACCATGTCCATCACAGACCACAACTGCGCCGGGGCCAACACTGAGGCCCGGACATTGGCTGAGGTGAAGGGTATTCGGTACATCAGCGGAATTGAGATTGACTGCGTTTACAAAGGGCTGAATTTCCATGTACTCGGATATGGGTTCGATGAACGGAGCGAAGATTTTGTCCGTGTCGAGGAAAATGTTGAGCGGCAGAGTTTCCTTGCGTCTTTAGAGCGGCTTGAAAAAACACGAACCCTGGGCTTTTGTGTTACGCAAAACGAGATGTGGGAGCTGTCCAAGGATTCTTACTGGAAGGGGAGCTGGTCAGGGGAATTGTTTGCGGAGCTGTTGATGGCAAAGCCTGAGTACGCCGACCACCCGCTGCTCCGTCCCTACCGCCCCGGAGGGGCCAGGAGCGACAATCCCTATGTCAACTTCTATTGGGACTACTACGCCCTGGGAAAGCCCTGCTATGTGAAGATGGAATATCCGCCTATGGAGGAAATTATCGGCATTATCCACCGAAACCACGGAAAAGCGGTTCTGGCCCATCCCGGCGTGAACCTGAAGGGCCATGAGGAATTGCTTGGGAGTATCCTGGATTTGGGCATGGACGGCGTGGAAGCGTTCAGCAGCTACCACACCCCGGGACAGGCGGCAGAGTTTTACCGGCAGGCGCAGAAGCGGGGCCTGTTTGCCACCTGCGGTAGCGATTACCACGGAAAGACAAAGCCCTCCATCCGCTTGGGCGGATATGGTAAATTGCCATTTGATTTTACATTGAAACAATTAAGTTCCTTACTTGACAAATAACCTTAAAAAGAAATGCACACTTTGATTACAAAATCATAGTGTGCATTTCTGCGTTTTTTCTAAAATACCCTTGACAAAGTTTATCTGACGTGAGCTTGTTCAGCTTTTTGATAACGAGATATCCGGTGGCCTTATTGATGAAGCGGAGGGTCTGCCCGCCTTCGCCGCCCTTGATCTCAATACTCTTGGGCGTCGAATCCAGCACCACGCCGTCGGGGACCCTGAGCTCCTTGGCGGTAATTGTGACGCCGGGTTCCAGCTTGGAAATGACAATGCGGCCGTTTTCATCGGTGATGTACTCCCCGTTGTCAGGGCCTACCACCGCTCCGCTGGAGTCGGTGACCAGGAAGGTCACGCCCTTCAAAGGCTGGTTCCCACTTTCGGTTTCCAGGTACTTTTCGATGGTGAGGGTGGTCTTGGGGATGTTCTCCACGGTCACATTGTTGCCGCCGGAAGTCCCTCCAGAAGATCCGCCGGAGGTTCCGCCGGAAGTCCCGCCATTCACAGTCCCTGAGCTTCCGCCCGAGCCGGTGAGGGTATTGCTGCCGTTGCGGACGATGATGGTTCTGGGCGTGGGATCGAGGACATAATTGGAGGGCACCCTGGATTCAACTACGACTACCGTGGAATTGGGAATGAGGCCCGTCACCGTCACGGTCCCATCCTGGCCGGTCGTATAGCGGCCCAGGATGTTGCCGTCCCCATCTTTCAAAGTAAATTCGGTGTTGGGCACAGGCTTTCCAGTGACGGCGTCCTTTTTTGTGAGGGTCAAGGAGCAGAGAGGCTCGTTGTACACCACAAGGGTCTGCGTGTCCGCCGGATTTACCGTGATGGTCTGGATTCTCGTCGCCTCGTCGATGACGTGGGTGGGCAGGGTCTTGACCTCCTTGACCACGATGGTGCCCACCACGGGAACCCGAATCTCCCCGTTGGCGTTGGTGGTGTACAGGCCCTTGGAGGACAGATGCCCGTTGGCGTCGTCCACATATCCGCCCTCGGCATAGGTCAACTCAAACTGAACGCCGGGCAGCGGTTCCTTGCTGATTTTATCCAGTTTTCTGATTACGAGAGTCCCGGTCTTCTTGTTGTAGAAGCGGAGGATATTGGCGCCTTCATCGCTGATTTTGATGCTTCTGGTGAGGCCGTCCAAGACCACGCCCTCGGGGACCTTGATCTCCCGCACGTTGATGGTGGAACCGGGCTCCACGCCGGGGATGACCACACGGCCATCGTCCCCGGAGATGAACTCGCCGTTGCTGTTGCCCACCACAGCGCCGCTGGAATCGGTGACCAGGAAGGTCACGCCCTTCAGGGGCTTGTGGTCGCTGCCCTCCTCTTCGAGGTACTTCTCAATGATGAGGGTGTTTTTCGGGCTGTTGTAAAAATAGGCGTGCTGCACGTCGTCGGGCCTGATCACGATACTTTGGCTCCGAGTCTCCGGGTCGATGGTGTACCCAGGGATGGTGGCCTGTTCCGTGATGGTCACGGTGCCCATGATCCCGTTGATGGTAATGGTCCCGTCCGGCCCGGTGTAGTAGATTCCGTTGCTGGAGATTTTGCCGTTTTCATCGTCCACCACACAGCCGGGGGCATAGGTCACCTTGAACTGGACCCCCGCCAGGGGCGTCTTGCGGTCCAGGCTGCTGTACTTGTGGATGATCAAAGAGCCGAGCGGCTGGTTGAACAGCTCGATATTGTACGTGCCGGGGCCCTTGACCTCAATTGTGTGCGGCGTATCGTCCAACAAAAATCCCGGTTTACTTTTGACCTCCTGCACGATATAGCTGCCGGGCTCCACGGGAATTTTGATGAAGCCATTTTCGTCCGTTCGGAACTCGCCGTTGGACTCGCCCACCACAGTGCCGTCCGTCCGGGTGACGCGGATCACCACGTCGCTCAGAGGCTCCTTCGTGGTGGACGACATTTTTTTGATGAGTAAATTTCCGACAGGCTGGTTGTAAAAATAAACGCTCTGATGGTCGTCCGGGTTGACCTCGATTACCTGGCTCTTTCGATTTTCGTCGATGAGATAGCCCGGAATACTGGAAATTTCAGTAAATACCAGCGTTCCCGTTACACCGGAAATGTTGATCTGGCCCTCGGAGTCCGTATAGTAGATTCCGTTGGAGGACAGCTTGCCGCCGATGTTGTCTACCACCTTTCCGTCGGAGAAGGTGATCTTAAAACCGACGCCCTCCAGGGGAGTCCGGCGGTCCAGACTGCTGAACTTGTAGAGCGTTACAGAGCCTTTGGGCTGGTTGCGGAACTCCAGGCTCACCGTCTGGCCCGCCCGGATGGTTGCGGTCTGAGGTACATCGTCCAAAATATAATTCGGACGGCAGCGGGTCTCGCGGGCGACGATGGTGGTGCCGGGATTGATATTGGAGATCAGAATCGTACCGGCGCTGTCCGTCACAAATTTGCCGTTGGCGTCTCCAATCATGGTCCCGTGGCTGTCGGTGATGAAAAATTCGCAGTCACTCAAAGGCTCGTGGGTGGAGGCGTCAATTTTCTTGATCAGGAGGGAGCCCTTGGGGCTGTTGCCGAAGTAGAGCTGGACCACATCCTGCTCCTTGCCGGAGATATAAGCGGTCTGGGACGCGGTGTCCATGACATGATCCCCGTCGCTGGCCAGCTCCTCTACGGTGTAAGCGCCCGCCTTCAGACGGTTGATGGTGAAGCTGCCGCCCGGCCCGGTCTTATAGGTGCCGATGACCGTGCCGCCTGTGCCGGAGGTGCCGGACATGTACTTTACCTGGAAAATAGCCCCCTCAACCGGCTCCCCGGTGACGGAATCATATTTCCAGACCACCAATGCCGAGAGAGGCGTGTTCTGGAAGCGGACGGTCTTGCTCTCATTTCCGTGAATCATGATTTTCTGCGTCAGGGGCTCTTTGAGCTGGAATCCGTCGGCGGGCTCCAATTCCGTGATCGTAAACTCACCCGGATACAATCGCTTGCCCAGTTCGTGGACGCGGATCTCGCCCTTGGAGTCCGTGAACACCTCGCCGTAATCCACGGTGGCGGGGGCCTCCGACGCCTCTCCGTTGCTGGTGTAGGTGATATGGAATTTGGCGTGCTCAATGGGTTCCCCGGTGATGCTGTTTTCCTTGAAAACCGTCAGTTCCGGGGCCTTGCGGTTGCGGAAAACGAGGGTTTTCTCGTCGCCGGGGCCCAGGGTGATGGTCTGGGTCCGGTCCGCGTCCTTGTCCGGGAGGTAGTAGGGCGACGGAACGGATTTCTCCGTCACCTCGAACACACCCGGATCGACCCGGAGGGAAACGGTGCCATCCGGCCCGGTGGTCCAGTCGTCCTGGTAGGTCCCGTCCAGGGCCTTGACGGTCAGGACCGTTTTGGGGATGGGCTTCTGGCTGTCCGCGTCAATTTTCTTGAGGGTGAGCAGGGGCTTCTTCAGGTTCTCAAAGAGGACTTCCTTCTCGTCGCCGGGGTTCAGGCTGACCACCTGGACCCGGTCCTCCTCGTCCTCGGGCAGACAGAACGGCTCCGGTACGGACCGTTCCGTGATCTTATAGGAGCCGGGGGCAACCCGCAGCTCTGCCGTCCCATCGGGGCCCGTGGTCACGTCGTGGCGGTAGTCGCTGTCGACGCCCTCGATCAGGAAGTTCGTGTCGGGGACATAGACGGCGGGCATCGTCCCTTTCTCGACTTTCGAGATTTTGAGCATGGGCTGTTTCATGTTATCAAAAATGAGCTGCTGATCATCGCCAGCCCCCAGCCAGATTACCTGAGTGGGCTCGTCGCCGACGACCCAAGGGTCCGGCACGGATTTTTCAGACACCTCGTAAGAATCCACGGGAATGCCTGTGAGGACCGCCTTGCCATCCGGGCCGGTGGTCACGTCGTTGTGATATCCGTAGTGGATGCCCTTGATCTCAAAATGAGTATCCGGGATGACCTCGCCGGACTGGGAATCCCGTTTCAGGATGGTCAGGTTCGGCAGCTTCTTGTCCGCCGCGGAGACGGTAATGGTCTCGCCGCCGTTGATATCTGCCTGATCCACATGAACGAGGACGGGCTCGTCCAGCTTGGCGAACGGCGGCGGTGCGGACACCTCGACGAAGGCAAACAGCCCTTCGGTCACATCTGTCACCGTGATGGAACCGTCCTCTTTAGTGGCTTCGGTGCCAATGATTTGTCCATCCCTGACGATGTTGAAGACCGCGCCGGGGAGGGGGTTATTAGAGTCGTCCAGCTTCTTCAGCTGGAGCTTCACCTTGGCGTCGTTTTCAAAAACGAGAGACACGTCGGTTTTTCCATCCCACACGAAGGTCTGCTTGACCTTGCTCTGGTCGGTGCTCTTGGAGTACCCCTCCGGCGGGGTGACCTCCTCCGCCACAAAGCTCCCGATGGGCAAAGAATCCCAGGGAATATCAGTGATATAGCCTCCCTCGCCGGTGGTGTAGGTCCCCACGAAGCTGTTATCCACGCCTGTAATCTTGATCACCGCTCCCGCAAGGCCCTTGGAGGGGTTGTCCGCGTCCACTTTGCGGATGCTGCCTTCGCTGGTAATTTCCGGAGTATCCGTAAAGGTGACGGTTACGGTGCTGTTCCCATTTCCGGGAAGAACGACATACTGCGGCCCGGCGTTGTCGATCCGGTAACCGCCCGGCGGAGGTGCGGTTTCCGTTACGGAGTACGTTCCGGGGTCAAGATGCTCCTGCTTGTAGGTGCCGTCCGCTCCAGTCACGACATCCTTGGAAAAAGAGCCGTTTTCGGACTGGATATGGAATTCCGCTCCGGCAAGGCCCTTGCTGGGATTGGTGGCGTCCACCTTTTTCACGATCAGGGTGTAGTCATCATCCGTCGTGGTGGTTGGGATCAGCTCGCCCAGAATTACCTTCTGCACGGAGCTGGCCGGGTGGTTGGAACTGCCGGTGCCGGTGAAGCTGTACAGATAAACCTTGCAGTCGCCCCACAAACTCGTGCCGCCGTCAAGGATGAACTGGGTGCGGTCCCGAAAGCTCCTGCCGTCCAGCTCATCGTCGATGCTGGTGTAGTGGGTCCCCTTCAGGGAATTGTAGACGGCCATGAACTCCTCGGCACAGGCGGTCACAGGATCGCTGATGCTCCCCTGCTGGTAGCGCCAGATACACGCTTGTGTCCATGCGTTCATATACCAGGTGTACTCGGGCCCCCAGACGTCGTCCACGCCCATGGCCTGGGCTTCATCCGTGAAGACGCCGGTGGAATGGGCGTAGTAGTACGCCATCATGACTTTCACGGTGGTGTCCGAGATTTCGGTCTTTTTGCCCCAGGTCTGGCCCTGGAGGGAGGTGCCCATGCCGCCGCCCTTGGTGCCGCAGAAACCCACCGTGATCGCTGAGCCGTTTTCGTAATACATCTGATGCAGGGTGCACCTGCCCAGCGCGGCGGACTGGTAGGCAACGCCGGACATGCCGAACTCCTTCAGCTTGATCGTGTCCGCCGCCGCGAGAGCGGTTGTGGGGAAGAGACCGAGGACGCAGACCAGCGCCAGCAGCAGGGCCGTCAGGCGTGTCCGCAGATGGTGTCGCGTTCTTTCCATAAAAAGAATCTCCTTTTCAATTTTTCAAAGAAAAAAGACCCTTCAGTTTTCACTGAAAGGTCTTCCTATGTGCCTGGGCTGATATCTACTTGAGGTCAGAGAATACCGTGCCCTGTCGGGTCGCCGGCATACATATGGCAGTAGGCGGTATTGTTCTCAACGGTAACGCCCACGCCGATGCAGGTCACATCCTCCCGCAGCATGGATTGAAGGTGTCCGGGAGAATTTACCCAATTTGTGACCGCCGTCCGGGCGATTTCTTCTTCCGGAACCATGCTGAAGCAGGTGAGGTTGTTGCACCCGCCGTAGAGCCAGCCGTAGGCGATCACGGCCTCACGCTCATATTGCGTATGCTCTCTGAGATGCTGTGTGGAAACGTCTTGGGTGGCGTTCATCAGGCGGCTGTCAATGGGCAGCTCCGCTCTGCCATGCTCCCGCCGGACCTGATTGATCAGGCGGACCATTTCCAGGCGGATCTCCATATTGGCCGTCAGGTCCGCGTCGGGGTTGTGGGCCCACTCGCTGTTGACCACCGGACTGCCGCCCGGCTGCGGTTCGCTGGAGACGGCGGCTTTCGGGGACGCGGTGGATGGGGCTGTGCTTCCCCCGCTGACGGTCACGGTCATGCTTGCCGCGTTTCCCGCATCATCCGTAATGATGATCACGGCGGTTCCGGAGGCTTTCGCCACCATGACATGATAGCCGTCGCTTTGCTCCAGGGCGACCACGCCGGGATTTGAGGAAACGGCGGTGACGCTGGTCCCGTGGGGACTAATTACTACCATGCTGCGGTCTCCCACAGAAAGGGAGTCTCCCTTGTAGCTGCTTACGCTGAGCGGCCCCGCCTGGGACTTG
This sequence comes from uncultured Oscillibacter sp., assembly GCA_910587875.1. Taxonomy (GTDB): domain Bacteria; phylum Bacillota; class Clostridia; order Oscillospirales; family Oscillospiraceae; genus Oscillibacter. Next base: position 9,842 of record CAJUOD010000016.1, read on the forward strand.
CCCGGCTGCAGGACGGTTTTCACGGGAGCTTCCCCGGTATAGGGGGACCTGCTGTCTACCTGGACGCCGTTCTGGTAGTAGACGTTGAAGCCCACCGCCTGCCCAATATCCCGGAGTTTCACGTAGTTATTCCCCGCAATGTTGTAAGCCGTCATCTGGACCTGCCGCCCATCCACATAGATGGGGGACCAGGCCGGTTCCGCTGTGATTCCCGCGGCTACAGCGCCTCCGGTGAGCGCCGCCCCCAGCGCCATGCCGGTAAGGGCCATGCCGATATCCCTTTTTTTCATCCCTGCATTCCTCCTTCGCGTATTCCGGGAGAGGGTCAGGCCATGGCGAGCTTCAGCTCGGGCCCTTGCTCCATGGCTGGGGCCACCGCCAGCACGTGCCAGGCTCCGCCGGAGAAGCTGGAGTGGCAGACCGTCCAGTCCAGCAGCTCCATGCCCTCGGGCCGGTCCCTCGCCAGGGCCAGGGACCGCTTCGGCGTCACGTGGCCGCAGCCCTCCGAGGAGATCACGTCCACCGCCTGGGCGGGATGCTGGCGGATAAACTCCAGGACCGTCATGCCGGCCTCTCCCGGTTCTTATCCTCATCATACACGAAAGCATCGTGGAAAGCTATTGAAACAAAAGGAGAGCCGGGAGAAATAGAAGTGGAAAAACGAAGCATGTTATACAACCTCCACCGCTCTCACGCAATAGCGGAGATCCCGCTGGTCCCGTACGCAGGTGTACAGAGTGAGGCAGCTCTCGCCGGTTTCCTCCAAGCCGCTCCGGTCCGTCTCGCTTACTTTGGAGACGGTGGTCACCTCGTAGGTCTTCGTCCCCAGCTTGGTGGTGAGAGTAATCCGGTCCCCGGTATCCAGAGTGTGGATCTTTCCGAAGTAGTTGTTGGCCCCCCGGTTGTGGGCAGCGAGGCAGACGTTGCTCCCCCAGATAGAGGTGTCCTCGAAGTGCCCCACGCCCTTGGCAAGGGTGGAGCTGCCGGTGCCCTCGTAGATCTTGACGCTGAGGTCCAGGACGGGGATCTCCAGCCTGCCCAGGTGCCCGCCCTTGTAGTAGAGGTCCTCCGTCACCTCGGTAAAGGCGGCGGCGTCCGTCGCGGTGGGTTTGGTCGTTGTGCTGATACTGGAGGAGCCAGGCTGATACACAGCCCCGCCGCTGCCGGAGGAGGACGGGACAGCCGTGCCGCCTCCAGCGGGGGCAAAAACGGCGCTTCCGGCGGCGGGCGGCAGCACCGTCGCCGCGGACATGCTGCCGTTAATCACAGCCCCCGTCCCGGCCTTGGCCTCCGGGGCCAGATTGGGAGTAAGGTACTCGCCGCTGCCGGGGAGGTCCGCCGTGGGGGTCCCGAAACCGGGCGGGATGAGGGCGGCGTTTTTGCTGACGTCCGTGTTTTTCCGTTCGCCGTTGTCACGGGTGTGGACCACCTCGATGGAGGTGGCTTTGCCGTAGTTGGGACCGTCAGGGGCCTCCATGGTGTATTCCAGCGCCCCGGCGGAGACCGACAGGGCCAGCGCTGCGATTACGATAAAAAGCGGATACTTTTTCATTACGCTTCCTCCTCTCCGGCTTCATGCCGCCGCTTCAGGAACACGGCGGCCCCCATGCCGCCGCCCGCCAGGGCGATCAAGCCCAGGGGAACCAGCAGGTAGGACCACTTGAACTGGAAGCCGGAACCGGAGTCCGTTTCCGTGGGGACGGCGTCGACGATGGGCCCGTCACCCTCAAAGATGGCCACATACCGGGTCTTGTTCAGGGCGATCCGGCTGACGGTCCCGGCGTAGTTGGCGGTAACCGTGTACCCTTTGACATAGCTGCTGGTGGCCGAGCCGCTGTAGGTGGCCACGGCGGTGAAGCGGTCGCCCATGGCGTAGCCGTCCAGGCTGGCGGTGTTGTCCGTCTGCCAGCTGATGTCCTGGAGGGTCAGGGTGCGCCCGCTGTCCTGGATAGTCTTGGGGATGTACGAGGTGTCCTGTCCCGCCAGGTTGGGGTAGGACCGGGTGACGTTGACCGCCCTGGTGGAGCTTCCATAGCCGGAGGCTTCCACCTGGACGGTGTCCAGCTGGAGGGTGAGGACGCCGGAGAGGCCGTCGTCGGTGACGAACTCCCGCTGCTGGGGCAGAAGCTCCAGCACGGAGGCCATGTCCTTGTTCTTGCTCTCCAGGGTGACGGTTTCCACATGCTGTCGGCTCTCGTTTTCCGGGAGCTCCTGCTTGAGAAGGTCCACCAGCGTGTACCGGACGCCGTCCTGCTGGAAGTCGGAGCGGGAGATGCCCGCCGGGTCCTCCTCGGGGCCGAGGTCATAGACCTTGCGGACCTCCCTGCCGTCCTCGCTCCGGGTGACGGAGCTGGGATAGCAGGCCGCGGAGGCGTCCGCCGCCAGGGCGGAGGGGATGCAGGCCAGCGACAGGATCGTCAAGGTCATAAGCAGGGTAAAAAAGCGTTTCATGGGTTGGGTTCCTCCTTAAATATATTTCACAGCTCCATCCGGAGCTTGTGAGCGGGGTCTACTGCATGGCCATACCGCCATAGGACGGGCCCTCCTCCTCGAGGCCGCCGGAAGGCGCCTCCTCCTGGACTTCGGCGGGGCCGGGCGCGGCCCGCTCCTCGAAGCCGGAGGATTCCCGCTGGCGGGGCCGCTCATAGTTCTGGGGTTCGTGAAGCCGGGCCAGCTCCTGGCGGTAGGCGGCCAGCACCGTGTCCTGGAACCGCTGCCGGAACTCCTTCGTGCAGGGGAAACAGACGTCCCTGAAGCCATCTTGGAACTTGTAGCCGGGCATGGAAACAAAGGGACCTTTCGTGCTGTTCACGATCCGCAGGCCCCGGACGGCAAAGCAGCCGCCCAGGGTAACGGAGGCGTTGGCCAGAATATTGCCGCTGGTATTGATGGAGTGGATTTTCACGTCTATCTCCAGGGCGGCGGGTTCCTGTTCAGGGACGGGGGCAGCTTTGGGAGCACTTTTTTTAGCCATAGTCGATTCTCCTTTTTTTATTTATTTGGAAGCGGCGAAGGTCCCGGCACGGGATTCCAAGCGCCGCAGATCCCAATGGGTGAGCTCCATGGTCCTGGGTCCGTCGTCCAGATGGACGTCCGTCAGGTATTTCAGGACCAGCGGGTAGGAAAAAGCGCCGCGTTCCTCGGGGAAGCGGCGTTTCAGTTCGGCGGGGGAGAGCCAGCCTGTGGCGGCGATATAAACCCGGCGGACAACCGGCGGCCCGAAGCCGCCCTGCCGCAGCTCCTCCGGAAGCACCGCGGGCTTGGGGACCAGCCGGTTATGGTCCAGGCAGTAGCGGACCTTCAAGGCGGAGACGCATTTCCGCGCCGCCGCCAGCACCTCCGAGGCCCCCCGCCAGGGCGTCTGGGTCAGGCAGGTTGTAACAAGAACGTCTTCAAGGTCCTGTCCGCCGGAGGACAGACCCGCCCGGCGGATGAGGGGCAGCTTCCGCGTCCCATTGATCAGCCCAAGCTCCTTCACCGTATCGCCGGGAAGGCTCCGGTAGTGGGTAAGAGCCTCCTGGACGGCGTCGAAGCGGGTTTCCGTCCAGAGATTGGACCCGAGCCGCAGATCGTCGATGGTGTAAAAAGAAAGATTCATCACGTCATCTCCATTCCGCCGGAGGAGGGCTCCGGCTGTTCCTGCTGAGGATTTTGGAGCTCCCTCAGCTTTTCCGCCGCCCAATCGGGCAGATACCGCTCGTCCAGCACACCGGCGAAGACGCTCCGGCCCAGCGTTTCCGTTTTGCCATCAGAGAGGCGGACGGCCTGGATGGAACAGCCCCAGTTCTCGGGGCGGCACCCAAGCCCATCCACGGCGTACCAGAGCTGGTCTTCCAGGGACTCCAGGCTCCGGTCCGTACAGTCCGCGTTCAGAACCAGCGTTTTGCCCTGATAGTCCACGCAGTCCCACTCTCCGGCGCAATGCTCTATGCCGTACAGCCCCAGCTTCTGCCGGGCCTCCCAGATCTGCTTGACAAACGCATCCAGCAGACGGCCATCCGCGTATGCCGAGAATCGGGAAATGTATTTCTCGTCGTAAGGCACAGAAATGGACATGCTCCAGTCAGAGACCTTGCCGCTGATCGTTTGGAGATTCCGCCTCACAGAATTGGCCAGGACAAAGCTGACCCGCTGGATACCGTATTGCTCCAGAATAGCCTCCACATCGCCGTGTTTCATAACACCGCCGGAGCCGCGGCTGCCGATGGCCTCTTCTATGCTTTTCGCGCATTGGATGTTGAGCCGGAGGCTTTCCTCCCACTGCCGCAGCTGTCCGGCGCGTTGGGCGTCTGAACGGAACCGGCGGTCAAGACGGGGATACTCGGTTTTCATATAGCGTCACGTCATCTCCATTCCGCCGGAGGAAGGCTCCGGCTGTTCTTTCGCCTGGAGTCCCGCCAGCTTCTCCGCCGCCCAATCGGGCAGATACTGCTCGTCCAGCACGCCGATGAAGTCATCCCGGTTCCAGCGCGTTTCCTCGCCATCGCCCAAGCACACGGCATATACTGCCTGACCTCTGGAATCAGGAGAGCAGCCGAAGCCGCCCTGTCCCAGCCACAGCTGGTCTTTGGGACGCCAGTGACTTTCCCGAAGCGCGTCAGGGCTCAGCACCAGCACCTTCCCCTCATAATCCAGTTTGAAGGGGTCTCCGGCACAGTGCTCCGGGCCGAACAACTCCAATGCCTGATATGCCTCCCGCGTCTGGCGGATAAACGCCTCCAGCAGTGGGGCGGAAACGCCCACGGCGAAGCGGCGGTTCCGCTTTCCATCCGGGGGCACATAGGACCTCCGGGTCCACTGGCGGACGTCCTCGCTGATTTCGCGGGGACGGGCCATCTCGCCCAGGGTGTTGGAGAGAACAAACCAAACCCGCTTAAAGCCGTAGGTTTCCAGAATGGACTGTGCGCAGCCCTCGTCCAGCGTCACGCCGTCGTCGCGGACATGCTCCCGGAGGGCTTTCTCGATATCCCAAGCGCATTTGACATTTTCGCGAAAACTGTCCTCATGCTTCTGCGTTTCGCTGCGGCGCACGGCCTCGGCGCGGGAGTAGGGATACAGAGGGGGAAAATCAGCCTTCATAGACGATGCTCCCTCCCGCCAAAAGTCCGTCCAGCTCATCCAGACAAACGCCAAGCTGCCGGAGGGTCTTCCGTACCTCCGGCGGCACATCCCGGAGATCATAGCTCTCCGTTTCAGAGAGGATTACCTCGCGATCCCCAATCAGCATTTCCAGCCGCGCTCCTTTGGGGATGCCGGCCTGCTCCAATACACCATCCGACAGGTGGATGCGCGCTTCCTCCTTTGCGTAAGGACAGCCATCCTCGCAATGCTCACAGGGACCGCAGATTTTTGCCAAATGACTCGACAGCTGATAGGCGAGACTGCCAAGGCTCTGGATGGTGTTCACCAGCTCCATCGCCGTCATTTTGCCTTTCATAATAACGACGGCATGGTCTAAGCCGCAGACGTCCAACGCAGCGTCTCGCTGGAAGCCGCTGGCGTCCAGGAGTTCCTTACGGACCCGCAGGCCCTTCTTGCCGATGGCTAACATGAATTTCATTGTGTTCCTCCTATTTGTTTTTCGCCTGATTGACCGCCCAGAGCTCCGTCCGGGGCTTGTGGATCAGGCGGTACTCCCGGTCGCCGTCCTCAGCGGCCCCCATTTCAAACAGGGACATCTGGGCGGCGCCCCGGTGCTTTTCGGGGTCGTAGTTGGTGATGATCAGCTCCTCATACCGGCTGCCGGGCTTGTGGGACATGCTGTTGGGCCGGTCGGTGCAGTAGATGTAGAAATCCCGGTACAGTTTCCGGATGAAACGGCAGTTGTTGTAGGAAACCATGACGAAGCCCCGGCACTTCCGCAGGACGCTGTGGAGCCGGGCGTGGTCCTGGGTAGAGAACTCCACCGCGTAGCAGTCCTCGGCCTGGTAGTACGGCGGGTCGCAGTAGAAAAGCACGCCATTCCCGTCGTACTGCCGGATCAGGGCCTCGAAGTCCTTGTTCTCCACCACCACCCGCGCGAAGCGGCGGGAGCAGTCCCAGATGAGATGGAAGAACTGCCGGATGTCGCAGGCCCGCCCGGCGAAGGCGGTGGTGTTGCTGTTGTAGCTGTAGCGGATCAGCTTATAGTAATTGGCGGCGCGGGTCACGTCGCCAAGGGTTGCCCGCTCCAGCAGAAGCTCCCGGATCTGCTCATATTCCGGCGGGTCCAGGCAGACTTTTGCCAGCTCCAGGTTTTCCTCCAGATACTCGTCGGTGAACTCCTCCTTCTTGAAGAACTTCAGCAGAACGTTGAAGCCGTCCCGAGAATTCAGAGGAAGGAAGGCCAGCTCCCGGAGCAGGGCAAGGGGACGGTTTTTGATGCAGTAGAACAGATTGGTCAGGTTGCTGTTGTAATCGTTGTAGATCTCAATACAGCCTTTTTTTAAAGGCCGGGACAGGAGGACGGTGCCGCTGCCGGCGAACACGTCCACAAAGCAGTTGTATAGGGATGGAAACAGCTTGTGGATGAGCCAGAGCAGCATTCCCTTCCCGCCAACCCAGGGAAAACAGGGTTTCACACCGTTCCCTCAACTCCCTTCTCGCTGCTGTCAGGCTCCACGAACTTATCCAGCGCCGCCTCCAGGCCGTCCACCGCTGCCTGGAGGCCCTTGATCATGACCTTCAGCTTACGGATGGTGCGGACGATATCCCCGGCGGTTTTCGCGTAGAAATAGCCGTCCGCGCCGCTGCAGATGGGTACGGACTTCCGCCGGAGCTTGTTCACCAGCTTCCGCAGGTCCGTGCCGCTCATCTCTAAGACGCGTTCCAGCTCCGCGCTTTTGATCGTATGCCGCCTGCCCTTGAACGCTCCTTTCAAATAGGCGGTCAGTTTTTCCTCTCGCATACGCTTCCTTTCCGGGGCCGCTTTCCCGAAAAAAGGCATAAAAAAACAGGGGCCGCTGTCCCTTTCGGAAAAACGGCCCCTGCTGCATATAATTATTCGGTTGTTGGGTCCTCTTTTGAAGGAGGTTTTCCGCCCGCGCGCGGATCGGTAGTTCCGCAGCGAATCAGCTCAAACAGCTTCTGCGGTGTGGGAGGTTCTCCGCCGGCTGCTTTCCAGCCCGCCAGGAAGGCAATGCGGACCATGGCGAACAGCGCGTTCTCCGCCTCATCGTACTCTTTACGCTCCAGAAAATTGCTGAACGCCTCCTCAAAGTCGTTGCCCATCATACCGGCATCCCTCCCGTCATCTTGTATAATACAGTATTTGCTATTAAAAAACAAGATAATGCTATGTTTTACCTTTAATATGGATTGTCTATTTTCCCCCTCCTTTTCGGTACAATAGTAGGGAGAAGGAGGCTTGGGATTATGGACAACAGGCATCAGGCGGCGCTGACCAGAATTGGCTTGAATATTCTTTACTACCGGAAGGAGAAGGGCTACACGCAGCAGAAGCTGGCGGAGCTGACCTCCTACAGCAAGAATCACATTCAGCAGGTGGAAACGGCGAAGACGCTGCCCAGCGTCATTGCGCTGCTGGATATTGCCGAGGCGCTGGAGATCCCACCAAGTAAGCTGTTCGAGTTTCGATGAGCAAGCGCCTTCGGGCGTTTGCTTTTTTACATGGACGGGCCGGCCGGCCCGGTTCTCTTCTGCCAGTAGGCCAGTTGGAACGACAGGTCGCTTTTGTGGACATACAAACCCGTGTCATCGGAGGTATAGAGATCGTCAAGCCCATGAGAAATCGCTGTGTAACTGGAGAGATTGAAGCATCGTTCAATCACCCATTCCTTTAGACCTTTGTTCAATAATTCCTGCCTGGCAGCTTCATCACAGACGGAGATCTCCATGAATTTATAGCAATCCAGATGGGCGGCGATCTCCATCGCCTCCTTCATGTTGGAGCAGTCCTCATAATCCATCGCCGCCTGGAGCTGCCGGAGGCCGTCCGGGCCCCTTCCGGCAAGGGATTCCCGGAGCGCCGCGTTGACGCTGATGGTTTCCTCCGGGCTGAGACCGGCGGCGAAATCGGCCAGCTGAGGAGAGGCGTTCAGGATATCCTCCGGGAGAGCGCTTTCTCTTTGAACAGGAGCACTTTTAGGCGCCGCCTCCGCGTCCGTGCTGTAGTCATAGGAGAAGGTCCGGGTGTTTCGGACGATATAGGCGCTTTCGTCGCGGGTCAGCATGAAGCCGGAGGTTTCCAGCAGGTCCTCCGCGTAGCTTTGCATTTGGATATAACCGGAGCAAACCAGTTCCTCAGACACGCCGCAGGAGCGCAGATGATCCGCCGCGAACTCCTTCAGCCTCTCACAGGATACCCAATCGTAGCAAGCGAGGTTTTGGGAGATATCCAGCGCGAAGCGGAGACTGCGGCAGCCCTCGTATTCCAGAGCGGCGGCGAATTGATCCATCCAGTGCTCCGCGCCTTGGCCCCGTTCGCCCAAAATGAACCCCAGGTTATTCCCGTCGAAGACAAGGTCCTCGATGCTCTCATACTGCTGTGCGATATCTCCCGCCTCCGGGAGAATGCATCTGGCTTCCAGCAGGGCGCATTCGTTCAGGCTTTGGACCCGCAGGGCGTCTTTCGCCGCGGCGATCTCGCCGTCTGAGCCATCCTCCTGGTCGATACTTTGGTAATCCGGCAGCCGCAGCCACACGCCCTCCGGCGCGGCGGGGGAGGCCAGCTTTAGCTTGACGCTCCAGTCCGTGTCCTCCGGCAGGGGGGAGTCCCTTCCCTGGTAGGCTGTCATGGCATTCTCCGGCGGGTAGGCGGCATAGTGGCTCCCCACAAAATAGCCGGGGTGCTCCTCCTCAAACCGCATTCCTATTGCGCCCAATTCGATATATTCCAGCACATCGTCCGGGAGGCTCTTTTCCGTGATGTGAAGCCGCCGTTCCCCCAGACCTTCGTAATCGCCTGCCGCAAGATAGACCGAGCCGCTGTGCAGGGAGAGCAGGTGGTTGACCGCGTCCTTTGCGCTGGCGGGGGGACGGCGCGCCGCGGACGCCGCCAGGACGATGCGCTCCCACTCGCTTAGCGTTTCGAGATATTCCCGGACCCATGCCTGTTCCAGCGGCGTGCCGGGGAGTTCCGCCATATAGCCGAAATCATCACGCATTACATCATCTCCATTCCGCCCTGTCCGGGCTGATTGGTCATGGTTTGAATGGGCTGTCCATCCTTCCGGCTGATGGCGCCGTAGGGGGTGAGCATGCCATTCGATTCTTTCAGAAGGTCTCTGCCAAACATCGCGAGAAATATATGGGAGTGTATTTTTTGAAGCAGGTCCCCGCTGAGATTTTTCACCAGGAACGCCTCCGCCATATCGTCCTCCGTGTGGATTGTGGGAGCAAACTCACATTCGTCCAGCGCTCCGGCGAGGCGAAGTGCCTTCGGGAGTTCCGTACAGTCCGCCGCCCGCAAAAGCGCCTTGTACTTGGGGAGGCTGCCCGCCGCATCCAGCGTCCGCAGCGTCTCCGCCCACTCGATGACCGGGAGGATATCCTCCTCCAGAAAGAAGCTCTTGTTCATAGAGGGGACAGGGCAGTCCAGAATGGCGGCCATCACGCCTGTCCAATCTGTTTTTCCCAGCTGGGCCAGCGCGCCTCGCAGTTCTTCGCTGCCGGCGGGGAGTTGGATAGGTACCGGCTCCGGGCCAGTCCCAGGCTTGCCGGTGTTCGGGAAGGGGGCAATGTTGAGGAGGACAGTGTAGGGCGGCTTGCGAGGCAGGAAGTCCATGGCCTCACTGACATGGCGGAGCTCTGAGTGCCGCTCCACATAGCCGAAGCCGGTGAACACGCCGCCCTCCGCCTCCCGGTGCCTCTTCCCGATCCGCTCAAAGTCCAGCAGCTCAAACGCGGCGTCGGAAAGGGCTTCCGTCTCAGGGAGAAAATCGTTTTCCGCCAGAAATCTGCCAAGTTCGGCATCCGTCACGGCATCTTCCACCACATGGCAGGAATCTCCGCTGCAAGCGTAGTTGATTAGAAGAGGAGCGGGGATCGTTTTCACTCCTTTCTGGAGGTCCATAGCGGCCAGGCCCTCGAAGGCGGCCATGCCATGGGTGTCCAGTTCCGCGAGACGCTTGGCCAGGGCGTTGAGCTGGAAGAGGCCGGGTTCCTGTATCCGTTGATCTAAGTAGCCGTATTCCTCGACAGGGTGAATCTCGAGATAAATTCGGTTCGGGTCTTTCAGCTGGAGCTGTTCCATCAGATCGAGCAGCTCATAATCCGTGGCCGGCAGGTCCAGCTCCACCTCCCGATAAGCTCCGTTGGGGCTTGTGAATGTGCGGATATGAAATACCTTATCCAAGCGTCATGCCTCCCTTCTGCCCCGGCGTTTGGATGGGCTGGCCGTCCGTCCGCTCGATCAGGCCGTAGCCGGTCAGTCTGCCGCCGCATTGTTCGATCAGAGCCTCCCCGTAGCTTTGGAGGTTCACATGGGGGAGAAGAGTCTCCGCCTCCGGGTCGCACAGAATCACGGAGAGCTCTTCCCTCGCCATCTCCGCCGGGGAACTGATTTTGGGGGAGAAGGTATACTGCGGAAGCTGCCCCGCCAGCAATCCGGCGTGGAGGAGATCCCGGCAATCAGCGGCCTCCAGCAGAGCCTTGTATATGACGAGGGCCGTGCTGTCCATCTCCGCCAGCATTCCGGCGAAGTCATTGACGGGGCGGATATCCCTCGCCTCAGAGATTGCGTCCGTCAGGCTGGGGACCTTGCAGTCCAGGCACGTCCAAGACAGGTCCAGCCAATCCGGTTCCTCCAGAGTTAGCGGAACTGCGTCAAGCTCCGCTTCAACAGCGGGCAGCATGAGCTGGCCCCTGCGGTCTCCATGGAATACCTCTAGGAGCATTGTATAGTCCGGCTCCTTGGGCGTAAGGTCCAGGGTTCTGGAAATCTCCAGAAGCGGCTGATGCCGCACCACATAGCCGCCGGGATGGTCCATGCTTCGCGCCACGAATACGCCCTTTTCTGCCAGTCGGGTGCTCCGCCCGATCTGCTCGAAATCCAGCATTTCAAAAATATCCTTCGGCAGATGTTCCACGCCGGGAACGTTGTGGTTCTCCGCAAATATCCTGCCGAGCTGGGAATCGTTCAGCGCATCGGTGAGGATGTGGCAGCACTTGGTGCTGTGCGCCAGGTCGATCAGCCGGGGCAGGGGGATGGGGCCTTTAGCGTTTTCCATCTTCACCAGCCCGGCGAAGATGGCGCCCTGTGTTTCATCCAGCTCCGAGAGCTTCTGTGCCAGGGCGTTCAGCTCATAGAAGCTGCCGTTCCCGTCGATGAACGGTTCCAGTTCCTCAAACTGCGGATACTCGGTGATCTCCCAGACCATGGAGCTATTCTCCCCGAGACGGAGCCTGTCCTGTGCGTCCAGCACCTCGTAGGGCGTGGCGGGGAGGTACAGCACGGCATGGGCGCCGCTGTCCGGAGGGTTTGCTTTTTTCAGGTATACGTTGAAGACAGGTTTCACATCGACGGCCCTCCCATCTGGGGCGGCTGAGGCTGGCCCGCCTGATAGTTCCTGGGGTCTGCGGCGGGGGTGTCCCAGCCGAACATACTGCCATTTACCATTGCCTCTTCCTGGACCTTGGAAATACCCCGCTCCCGGTTGTTGTAATCCGCGATCCGGCGGTTCTTTCCAGGATCACCTGAACTCCAGCTGGACAGGCGGTATCCGCTCACGCCCCGCTGGATGCAGATGAGGGACCCGTCGCTGGGTCGTGTGGACCAGCAGTAGTTCGGGAGCTTTTGGGAGAACTCCGGATCAAAGCGGTCCTGTTCCGCCATGATGGTCCAGCCCTTGGTCTGGTACAGGTGGGCATAGATGGCAAGTCCATCGCCTGCCTGAATCTCGCGCTGCTCAAAGCTCTCTCCGAAGCCATCGCCGGCCTGACCGCCGATATCGTCGATCAGGCGTTGCGTCTCTTCGGGCGTCAGCGTGCCCTGTACCTTGCACTCCGCCACGCCCCAGAGCCTCTCGTCCCGCACCTCGGCGGTGAAGAACCAGGAGAGCACTTTCTTATTCACACTGTCATCCTTATCGTAGTAGGCCATCAAGCCCCGTTCGGACGCCTCCGGGGTGTCCGATTTCAGGAGGGACTGCTCCTTTTGCAGTGCCGCGATGATCTGCGGGGCGTACTCCACCGCCTCTCGGGAATCCATGGTGACGCTGACCTCAAGCTCATCTTCCTCATCGTAGTAGGTCGCCGTCATGGGCATGTACAGCTTCAGCGTCTGGAAAGGCGGAGGCAGAAGGTCAAAATCATCCTCGCCCGGCATTAGGCCGAGTCTCTGACCGCCGTCCCATTTGGTGAGGAACGTGCCGTCGCCCTCAATGCGTTCCAGCGTCCCTATGCTCCCCGGCTTTACGGGACTTGGGTAGTTCTTGATCTCCCGGAGCTTGATTCGGCTGCCCTCCGGGAACTGCCGGCGCAGGAAATCCAGCCAGCCGCTCGGTATCTGGTTCATTTACATTCCCCCCATTTCCAAGTGTGTCCGCGGCGAGGGCCGCTTCGGCGGACCGCCCTCCCGCGCCTTTTGAATATCTTTATTGCCCTGGAACCACATGGTTTTGTTGTGCTCCAGCATGAACTCGGCTGTTCCCGGCTTCAGATACTTTGCGCAGAGCCGGGGGAAGCGGCCGGCGATCTCATCCCATTCGTAGGGGTAGTTGATTCCTTCCCCATAGACGATGTCCCGCCGCAGCTCTTCCAACAGCAGGTTATAGGCGGCGGCGTCTGTGCCGTCGTAGGCGCTCTGGCCGGTCATGGTCTCCAGCGCTTTGTTTCCAACGTAGGTCAGTTCCTCAAACTGACAGCCGCCGTAGGCTTCCACATCTGCCAGAGAGTCTGGGTCCGCCAGCGCCGCGAGATAGACTTCTTTTCCCTGTGCGATGAGCCATGCCCGGAAGTCGATGAAGCCGTCGTCGGAGCAGCCATTTTCGCACATGAGCGCTGCGGCGGACCACAGGCCATACTGGTTCGCCAGGTCCTGGTATCCATGCAGAATGTCGTGGAAGTCCTGGGCCTGCTGGGGCCCGAGGATGGTGAGGCGGCCCATCAGCCACTGAAAGGCAGCGTCCATGTCCTGGCCGCACTCCTTCTTTGCCCCGGAAATCAGGTCCCAGAAGGCATTGCAATCCATTCCTCTCACAGCTCCATGCCCTCCATTTCCATGTCCATCTCCTCCGGCCCGGTGATGTTCACATAGTCTCCGATGATGTTCAGGGCTTCGTAATAGTCATGGCAGCCACCGCCCATGATCCGTTTCCGCATCTCATCTGCCTGGCTGTCCAGGTCATGTTCCCGCAGAGTGTGGGCGGCAAGACCTATGAGATTGAAGATGTTGCCGTTTTCGCCGATCAGCCGGCAGTCCGGCTTGGCCGTCTGCTGAGAGGCGGCGGGCGGTTTATCTTTTTTATCCAAGGGTCATACCTCGTTTCATTTTTTGATCTTTCAGATGGTGGATCGCTGTTTGGGATTCGCATCACATCTGCATCCCGCCCATCGTGGGACCCACGTCCTGTTCCATTGCCTCGCTTTGGAATGGCGGCGCCTCGTAGATCGTGTTCCTGCCGTATGTGATTCTGACGATGTCCTCCGGCGTATAGTCCGCGCTTCTGCCGAATAGGCGCTCAAACTCCCGCCGGTCGGAAGGGGTGATGTAAAAGGCGCTGTAGCTGCTATGATATCCATGCAGACCGCTGACATTCGTTTTGAAGGTCATCTCCTTCCCATCCTTTTGGACGGTTATAGTCACGGTCTTCCCACCGCAGCCGTTGACCGCCGCCGTAATGGCCCGCATCCGGTGGGTGGAGCTGCCGCTATCCTGCGCCAGAGCCTGATATTCCGCCAGGAAAGCGTCATTTTCCAGAAATTCCAAGAGGAATCGCTCCTGGTTGTCCTTGATATACCGCTCTGCCTGTTTATGTATAAAATCCTCCGGACCTTGAAGATAGGCCATGAAGGCGGCTTCCGGCAGCTCTTCCATGGTAAAATCACTATGGAACAGACCGTCCGGCTCCCCGCCGTTTATGAACAGACGGAGAGCCTCCTCCTTTGCGCCGTAATCGAGATATGTACGCAGACTCCTCTCCGCAGACCAGCTGGTGAGTTTCCGCACCGGCAGATTCTTTCGGTCATTTGCGATGACGGTCTCCACTTGCCGGTTGATCCTTCCGGCGATCTCTTCCTTCATAGAGGGGATGCTTTCCTCCACGAATGGGGCAGGGCATCCCGCGAGAAGGCTTGCCGTATCCTTTGTCAGATACAGCGTGCCGCTTTCCAGGCTGTACACGCCGCAGAAGGCCAGACTGTCCTTCCAGGAGACCTCTCCGCCGTCTGTTCTGTACAGGTAGTCAGCGTGAAACGGCTGCCGGAAGAGTTTGAGGAGTGTGGTAAGCGGCTTTTCGCCCTGCTGGATCTCCAGAGGCGTACTATCCGCGGCCAGCCATTTTTGGAGGTCATCACGGATGATCGAGCATTGGGTCAGGTCGTCCATCAGCTCATCCCTCCCATCGTCATGCCGCCCCTGCCGTAGTCCTCCAGGGGGCGGGGATTCTCCTCCCCGAACAGGTCGCAGAGGATATCATCCACCGCCTTGCGGACCTCCTGGTCGTCGGTCAGAGTTTCGTAGCGAAACCCGGAGGTGGCGTGGCAGGGGAGCTCCTCCCGGACTACTTTGATGTATTCCTCCGGGTCGGTGTAGCCGATCCGCTCCCCGTTGGCGAAGCTGACCCTTCCGACGAGGGGCTTTGCTCCCAGCTCGGCTTGAAGCGTGGAGACGGCGGCGGCAACCATGGGGTCTTCCTTGAAGCTGTCCAGCTTCGTCCAGTCATCCGAGAGCCACTCACGGCCGTTCAGGCAGATCACCAAGTCCACGGCTTCGACGCTGTCCTTGGTGACGCCCAGCCGTTTGTCGGCACCGTCGAGGCGGGCGTATGCCTGTATCATCTCTTCCAGAGGGCCCGAGAGGCCCTTTCGCAGATCGGGGGTATTGATCTGTTCCATCACGTACCAGCTGTAGGTGTGGGCCTTGCCGGAGTCGGCGGCGTTTTTGAGGACCTGACGGCCTTTTTCAGTCAGGCCCAGTGTCTGCGCCTGTTTATCGAAGCAGCTGAGGTATGCCTGATAATCGCCCGGCGTCGGGTTGCAGCGCAGGCGGTAGAGATAGCGGTCCGTCTCCACCACGTAACCGTAATTCTGGCAGCAGACGCCTCCGTCGATTTTTCCGTCGTGCCCGTAACAGTAGCCGTGCATAGAACCAAGCCCCTTCAGGACGCTGAGGCGCAGTTCATCTACCACCTCGCCCAGCTCCTGTTTGAATTCGGGCGTGTTCAGCTCCTCGGGCCCCCTGGGCCACCAGCTGGGGTGGAACTCGCTCCCAGAGCGCCCGAAGTCGATGCGGACGTGGCCAATGGCGCCATGTTCCGCGTCTTCTTCCGGGGACAGGGCATAGAAAAGCCCCGCTTCCTCGGGAGAAGCGGGGCGTGGAATGTACTTCCTCGGGTCCTGGGGGAGAGTCAGATTCTGCTCCCGGCAAAATTCTGCCAGCGTCAGCGTCCTTCTGTCCGTGAAGAAATGGTCCCCCACTTTTCTTTCCAGGGTGGAATCGCGTTTCAGCGAATAGGGGGAAAGTACGGTACCAACACGGATCATGGGGGCATGGTCCACCAGCCGCATTGGTTTGTCCGGCTTCCGGTCCGTGCCGCAGAGGTCGTAGCAGTACCAGTCCCGGGGAACCTCGTCGCGGAAGACGACGCCTTGGGTATAGAGGACCTCTTTACCGAACAGCTGGGCGGAGGTCATCTCGTCCTTGTAAATATTGATCGTCATTTTTTACCTCGCTATTGAATCATTGATATGCCGTAGAGAACCGGGTCCCGCAGTGCGGATAGACGCTCCTGCTCGGCCGGCGGTTCGGGACAAGGGACCAGCGTTTTCTCGCAGAACTCCGCGAGGCTGAGGTCCTCCTGTGTCAGTTCGTACATCCCGTTGAGCTGTCTGCGCCTCGTCTTTCCGCTTTTCAGCGGCAGGAAGGTGAGGACGGAGGCGATGCGGTCTTCCGCCCTCACCGTATCCGCTAAAGCGCGGAGCTCGTTCGGGGCCTCGGCAGTGCCGCACAAATCGTAGTAGCGCCAGCCGTGCGGGACATCCTCGCGGGGGATGAGGTGGGGCGTATAGAGGACAGGCGCGCAAAATACGCGGGCGAACCGCATTTTGTCCTTATAAATATTGATGCGCAATGGGTTCCCTCCTTGTCACGGATTTTTAAAGATGTATACAGCTGTAAAGGCTTCTGATACAGCCTGCGAGATGGTCAGACCTCCGAGGGACGGATCGATTTTCAGGAACCGCGCCACTTTTTCCGTGAAGGCTTCCTGCAGCTTCCCCTTTTTGGCCTGGTACACTTCCCATTCTTCCTCCGTGCTGTAAGTGTTCCGGCAGTTTGTTACCTGTGACCGCCACCACTCGTTCAGCGTGAAGGGATTCAGGCGCAGGACATAGACTCGCACCGTGTAGGTATCTCCCCCGTGTCCGGGGTCATCGTCAACGTATTTCCCCGTGGAAATCAGCTGGAGCATAAAGCTGTCCTTGAAAAAATCTTCCATTCTGTGTCCTTTCCGGCCTGGCGGCCCATGTGTAGTTCGGGTTCGCAGCCAACACACATACCACAGAATTTGACGGAAGTCCAGAGCTTCTCTGAACTTTTTCAGGCCATTTTCATAGTCCAGCCGCAGGAGGGGAATCCCAGCTCCTCAGCAGGCTTTTCTGCGGCCTGGGACAGCTTTTCAGGCGGCGGGGGACACGGAACGCCCTCCTCGGCGCAGAAGTCCGCGAGAGTGGCCGGGATGCCGGTCAGCCAGAAATTGCCCTGGACCAGCTTGCTTTGGGTACAGCCCCGCATCAGAGGTACATTCGAGAGAATGGAGCCCGCGAAGTTCTGCCCCGCCCGGTCCACCATCTCGTAGGGCCGCTTCGGGTCCGCGGCGGTCCCGCAGAGGTCGTAGCAGTACCAGCCCTCCGGGACCTCCTCCCGCGGAATGGGCTGCTCCGTGTACAGGACCGACTGGCCGAACAGCCACACGTTTTGCAGCGCGTCTTTATAAAGATTGACGCTCATGATTCAACCTCCATTCAACTTATTTTCAGGCCAGGAGGGCCGGCGGCCTCGCTTCTGATAGACCTCCATTACACCGGACCTCCCATCTGAAAGCCTTGGCTTGAGCCCTCCGGAGAGGACTCGCCGGCAGGACGGATGGAACCATATTCCATCTGTTTCTCCCGCATCCGCTCCATGGCCTCGGTTGCCTGTGTGGGAACTTCCTCCCGGCGCTTTACATAGCCATACGGCGTGAATGCTCCGCCAAGCGCCTCGCTCTGCGCCGAGCCGATTCCGGCGTAATCCAGATAGGGGCGGACATCCTCAGAAAAACTGACGTCCATTTGCCCGGTTTCCACCAGCCATTGGCCCAGGGCCCGCTCCGTTGTGACGCCTCCGATTAGTTCATAGTCACTGATATTTTGGACCGTGCGGTAAACCTCAGCCAGGCAGCTAACATTCTCCATCTGCAATGCGCCGGAGAGTATTTTCAGGTCTCTTTCTCCCAGACATTCGGCCTTTTCCACAAGCGCGTTCAGCTGGGACACATCATCCAGACTCCGAAGGGCCATACCCTTGAGACTGTGTTCCAGGCATTCAATGGGGCCGACGAACCGTTCGATGGCCAGTTGAGGAGAACGCCCGCCGGGCCCCGTTGGCTGGGCGAAGAATTCCTGGAAGCGGTCCACGCTGAGGGGAAACAGATGCAGGCAGGAGGGCTGGCGGTTGCGGCTCAGATAGACCTCCATTACACCGGGCCTCCCATCTGAAAGCCCTGGCTTGAGCTCTCTTGGGAGGACTCGCCGGCAGGGCGGATGGAGCCGTATTCCTTCTGCTTCTCCCGCATCTGCTCCATGGCCTCGGTTCGGATTCCCACGTATCCGAAGGACAAAAATTCTCCTTCATGGGAATTGAGGTAGTCTGTGCCAATGGATTGGTAGTCCATGTAAGACCGGAGTGCCTCCGGCACCTTTACCGTCAAACGGTCATGTTCTACCAGCCATTTGCCCAAATCACGGCGTGAGGCAGCCTCCGGGATAATCTCATAGCGGTCCAAACTGTCCGGTTTTATACGAGCGGCAGCGCGAAGAATATCATCCAGGCTTTGGTTATAGTCTGCGGACACAGCTTTGCTCAAATGGTAGTGGCCCGCCGTGTCCATCCCATCTATTACCTCCGCCAGCCGGATCAGCTTCTGGAGCGCGGAGTCGTCGTCCAGTCTGACCTGGCGGAGAGGCCAGCTAAGGTTGATGACCGGGCAGTCCGCTCGATAAATTGTGAGGAGGCTCTTTGGCCGGCCCTCTGCCTGGAGCAGGCCCAACCGTCTCTTGAAGTCCTCTGCCGGCATCGGCAGTTCCAACTTTCCCACTGTTCTGTCAACATCGGATATGTAAAGTTTCAGCATGATAATCCTCCTATCTGCTGGCTCTGTTCTCCTTGATGCTGCTCCACCGGGTCCTCCCGCAGAAGCTCGTCCAGCATCAGCGTGCCGTGATAGTCGATATAACCCAAGGTATTGAATTGGCCAGGCTCCTTCTCCATCTGCTGGAGGCCATAGCCCTGGAAGTCATAGAAGCCCTCCAGGTTTTCATCGTACTGGAAGCGTCCGGACTCCCGGATCAGATATCTCCCGTACTCCTCCGGGGTCTTGATACCAGGAACGAAGCCGAACTGGTCCAGATTCTCCGCCAAGCGGCGCACCTCCTCCGGCCCGTGGGGCATCGCCAGCATTGCCGCCGCCTCCAGCTTCTTCTGCTCGGGAGCGCTCAGGGCCTTGACCGCCTGGCACATTTGGTTCCACTCGGAGAGGTCCGCCCGCTCCAAATGATCCAGGTCCAAGGCGAAGGCGACTTGCTCTGGCAGCTCAAAGAACTCCAACTGGAGCCGGAGGTCCGCTTTGCCTGTCACGCCGGCCCGGCGCAGAGTCCGCTCCATTTTCTGCGAGGACGTGGGAAGATATAAATAATCCGGCTTGTCCCCCGGCTTCTGTTTTGAGCTGACCGACAGGATCAAGGGATGCACGTCGTAAAGGTAGGCCGGGAAATGCCGCCCGTCATAGACCTGTTCCAGCTTCATCCCGTTGTCATAGACTACGCCGTAGGGGGTGACGGTTTCGCCGCCGCCATCGATCAGCAGCAAAGCGGTTTCTATGCCATCCAGATTTTTCAGTTCTTCTGTCTTGGCGCTGCCGCCATGCAGATTCATAAAATGACTGCGCCCTACGGTCTCCAGATCAGGAAAGTTGGTGATGACCGTGGCCCGCTGGCAGCAAAATGTCAGATTGATGAAGTCCTTGACGTCTTTAAGTCCAAGCTTGTGGGCCATGGCCTGGAACTGCTCCGCCTCATCGTCGCAGAAGCTATCCAGCCGTTTGGCCAGATAATCCAGCTCATCCACATTTACCGCCGTTCCCTCCAGGACGTTGAGAACGCCGTACCAGCTGTCCTGCTCCTCCACCCGGCAGTCCTGTTCAAGCGCGTCCCCGATTTCCAGGCCGGCCAGGAGTTCCAGTGTATGGCCATATTCCTGATCCGGGATGGGGAAGGGGATTGTGATTTCTCCATGCTCCGGGTGCGCGGCGCTGGACAGCGCCGCCTTGATCACATAGCTCATTTCAACTCCTTTCCGCTCCTCCGCACGGGAGGAGCAGCTTTTACCTTGCGACAGGACTTGAATTCGTCGCTGTTGCAACGCCTGGACGGGTCCATCATCGCGTCGTCACAAGCTCCGTATCCCTCGCCCCGCCGCAAGCGGCAGGGCTCACTCACTGCGCTGTTCCTCCTTTCCCCACGCGGCAGGCCGCGCGGGGACCCCGAGAGACCCGCCAGACGTGTGCTGCCCATAAAATATTTCATCGCATGTTCCCTTCCGGCGTTTCCCGGAGGGAACTGCCGTTCCCCACGGAAAACGGCCTGTGATTTAGATTTCAGCGGAGTTCCATCCCGCCCCCGTCGGGGACGTCTATACCGTCCAGCCCATTCGTAAGCGCCTCTTCCTCCCGGCAGGAGAGGCGGACCCGTTCCGTAAGGTCCGGGACCGCCTCCTCCATCTGGCCGGCGGCGGTTTCCAGGGCTTTTCGCCGTTTGTCCGTGAGGGGACTGTCCCCATCCAGCGTCTCCTGGACGCTGCGGTAGACCTCAGTCAGCTGGTCCTGGGTAAATAGAGCGCTGGCGGGGAGGAGGCCGGACCGGACGGCAAAGTCCCGCTTGGCCGCAACGTATTCTCTGACTCCGCCGCTCGGCCCGTAGTAGTTTCCCTGATACAGGCCCGTCCGCTCTCCTACCCACTCCCAGGTAACGAACTGAGCGCCGTACCGTGTCATTTTCCCGGCCAGAACGATGCTGTTGAACTCCGACAAGAGACGGTATCCTTCCCTTAAATCTAAGCCGCTTGCGCTCAAAGGAGGGGCCTGTTCCATAAGGGTCATGTACTCCCGTGTCATCTGAGCGATGTTATGCGTTTGGTCAAGCACCGCCTGACCATGTTCGCTCGTAACATCTTCTTTGTAGTGCCCGACATAGCCGCTGTCGGCTACCCAGCACAGCCTCTTCCCGCCCAGGGTAACGTGAAGCACATCGCCCTCGATGGGTTCTGTGGCGATGTTCTCTCTGGCAAGGTTCCGGGCAGTTTCGATCAGGTAAGGATATTGCTCTTTTTCATGTTTCTGCATCAAATGTGCTCCTTTCTGCTCTTCAAAGTTCCCGGCGCCCTTTTTGAGGGGCTTACATGGACTGCTGGGGATATGAAAAAGGAGCCGGTTCTTCCGAACACGACTCCTCTTCAGTCTGGGATTCAATTGTGGGTTCCGGCTGGGCGGACGGCGTCATCCACTGCTCTGTAACGCTCCTCGCGGCGTGGACACCGTTCTGATTCAGCATCCTCTGCCACGCGCCCTGGCTGGGGGCCCAGCGGAAACCGGCGTGTTTCAGCGCAGAGCGGATATCCGCGTCGGGCTTGCCGTCGAACAGAATCTGAACGCGGTTTTCCTCCTGATTCATGACCACCCTGCCGCCCTCAAAGCTCCAGCCCTCCGGGGCGGGGCTGCTCTGCTTCGCCTCCAGCTCCGCGATCCGGGCCTTGACGTCGCGGATCGTCTGATTGTTATTGCTCAAACGGTAGCTGTTGTAGGGCATGGGATTCGCCCGCCAGTCGCGGACCATGACTGCTTTTATCTTTTCCGCCCCCTCCGCCGAGAGAAGGGGACAGCCGTCCAGGGTACCGTGTTTGCGGTAGTAAGCGTTGACGGCCTTCATCTCCTCCTGCTCCCGTTCATGCCGGGCCAGCTTCTCCCGGAGCTTCTGGAGCGCGTTTTCATCGTCGCTGCTGATACCCGCTGTTCCGACGCTTCGGATACGGTTCAGGATGCCTTGGATCTCCTGCCATTCCTTCATATTGGCGTCGGAAGCCCGGTTCTGCTTTTCCTTTTTGCGGACCGGGAAATTAGCGGGACCGGCGATGAGTACCGAGGGACAGCGGGCGTTGATGGCGTAGCCATGATTAAGATTTTCCGCCAGCTTACGGGCGTAGGTATCTAGAAGACGGTCAATCTTTTCGTGGTACATGGGGTCCACTCTGGCCTTCTGGGCCTCGGCAATGGCGGCGGCCTTGTCTACCTCCTGGCGATAGGACGCGGTGGCGCTGCCGGGCTCATAGTTCCAGAAACTGTTCATTTCCTTGGCCCGGCGGGCGAGGGTTTCGTCAATTGAATAATAGGTGGGCATGGTATCTACTCCTCTCATAGTTCATAGTTTCATCCCCTACATCATGGTGATCTGACCAATGACCTGCTCCACAGGCTTGCGGTAGTCTTTCAATTCCCTTGCCGTGGCAGTGCGGATGCCCACACCGTGGGTTGTTTCCGCGGAGACCAGCCGTCCCTCCTGGAGCAGCCGGTCGATCAGCTCAGACATGAATCGGTTTCCCACTGCATTGTGCCATTCCCGGTCACAGAGGCGGAGGATCTCAAAGTGCTCCGCGAAGCGCGCCGCGACAGGATCGGTGATGTAAAGATTGGTTCGCTTGGTCCTGCAATGTTCCAGGATGAAGGCCGTGATCTCCTCACGCTTGGTCTCCAGCACAGCGCGGTATTCCTCATCACTCAGATCGGCGTATTCTTCGCAGCAGTCTACGGCATAGCATCGGAAGGTCTTGCCTTTTGACAGCCGCTCTTGCAGAGGCTGGATATTTGCCTCTTCCATCACGCCGCTGAAGCTGGTGGGATGCAGGTAGAGGTCCTGCCGGTCCTTTGCGGCCGTATCGCAGACTCCGTTGGAGCCTGGGTGGAGCGTCCATCCCAGCTGTTGAAACAGGCTGCGGCACTCCTGCTCAAATGCGGCCTCGTCCGCCTCGTTTGACCAGCCGGAGTTACAGCCGTAACCGTAACCATAGGCGTAAGCTTGGATGCGGAAATATACTTTTCGGTATGCCACGTTCATCCTCCTTAGCGGTTCATTTCCTTAATGGAATAGGCAGCCATGGATTCAACTCCTCTCGTAGATTTGCGGGGAAGCAGCAGTAAGAGTATCACAAGCCGGTTTGTACGGCTATTCACTATATTCAACTAATTTTAGGCATAGTTTTTGGCGGAAATATTCCAGCGCCCTTTTTCGCCAACCTGTGATACAAAAAGGGCGCCGGACGGTTGGCTGTGCATAGCCAACAAATCCGGCGTCAAAATTTCGTGTATTGTGATCTTGTGAAAAGAGGGGGGAATGCGGCGGCTGAAAAAGGGCACAGGCGTTTAAATATCCGCTTGTCTGCAAAAAGGGGGAGTTCGAACCCCTCCAGTCGTTCCGAAACCCTGAAAATATCCATTTCGCGGGATTTTGAAATCCCAAAAAACAAAAAGGTGAAACAATTGGGACTCTAAGCGTTCAGCCTAGAATATCCAGATTGTTTCACCTTTATGGTACGCCCGACTGGATTCGAACCAGCGGCCTTCAGAGTCGGAGTTTTCTGACATACAAAGGGAAAACCCTGTATTTGCAGTGCTTTCAGCAATCCTGCACAGATTTCAAGCCGAATGGGGAAACCGATGGAGTCCTTGGGCTGCAATGATTCCAACGGTTTTTGCCTATTTTTCAAAACAGTAGTCAAATGGTAGTCAGCAGAGACTCAAGTGTTCAAGTTAACCGTCGACTTTTTTAAGTATCTTGTCAAGCTCGGCGTTTAATTTTGGGATATCCCCCGCTACAGTATCCCAGACGATCTGCATATGAATACCAGCATAGCCATGAACGATACGGTTGCGCATACCATAGAGCTGCTGCCAGGGAATAGATGTGATTTGAGCCTTGGTTTCGGCACTAAGCGATGTCTTTGCAAGCTCACCAATCTGCATGAGATTGAAAACCGTAGCTTCCACGCACATGGAATCCATTTCAAAATCCGAAAGTGATTTGCAAGCGGCGCAATATCGCTGGATCATTTCTGTATGCTGTTGGAGTTTCCGCAAGACGGAAATATCTTTATTGTCCAAAAATCGGCACCCCACTTTTTTGGATTTCGCGGTCCACAGGCGAGTTTTTTTCCACCTGCGTTACGTCAATCAAATCAACTGATATCTTCAGGGCAGAAACTACGCTTTCCAATAGGCCATAAAAGGCGAGCCCATGTAACCCACTATCTACTAGAATATCGACATCACTGCGCTCTGTGGCGCCTCCCTTTGCATAGGAGCCAAACAGGATGGCGCTCCGCACTCCGTGCTGTGCAAATACCGGAGAGAGAATCGATTGAAGCTCAGGAAGAGTGTAAACCTTATTCATACAGCAACGCTCCTTGTGCAAGAAATAAGTTTAAGTAATTATACCACATACAAGTGCAGAATACAACGGGTAAGTAGATTTGTGAGATAGGGAACCATTAATTTTCCGGCACTTCGTCACTTTGCAAAGCGTATAGAGCAGAAGAGTTCCGATAAATTTGGCTGGTCACAAAAGACTCGTAAGCATTTCTGAAATGTTCCACGGTCATGATTTGATTATAGTGGGATAACGATATAGCGGCCTAGATAGTGTCGTCAATAAATAAGGAGCCAAATAGCAATACAGCGGATTTGGACAGCGGCAGCGAAGGAAGCGGCGTTTTTAGCGTAGCGTGTAGCAATACCGCGACACTTTTTAAGAAGCAGGAAAGCATCCTCAACGAGATGACGGAGCTTGTAGAGATATTCGTCGTATTCCCGTGGATGTTTTCGGTTCTTTCTTGGCGGAATGACCGGCGTCATGCCCTCGTCAATAGCTTTGAGGATGATTGCGTCTGTATCATAGCCACGATCCGCCAGAAGATATTCCGCATGAAATCCCTCAATCAACTGCGCCGCAATTGTGCAATCCGCTGTGGTACCAGAAGTGATAAAGAATCGCACCGGCATAC
>CAJUOD010000017.1 GCA_910587875.1 uncultured Oscillibacter sp.
TGTACCGTGCCCCTTTATTCTACCACGCCTCTCCCGTTTTCGTCCCTCGTGATGCGGACCCCCTGCGTGATATTTGTTTGTTTACAGCGGCGCAGTTTCTGAACTGCTTCGGCAGTATTTGCTCAGCGTGAAAGCTGATTCTTTCCATTGACAACCCACGTTCATAGGACTATATTGTAGGCAAATTCCCCACCCATATTGGAGAGAAAAGGAAGCGGTCGATCATGCTCTCATTTTTGGAGGAAGACGGCGTCAGCCCCGCGCTGCTGCGGGAAGTGGAACATTTCCGGGAAACCCACCCCCTGGAAGACAGTCTGCAAAGCCGGGTCCCGTCTCCCCGGTTCCGCTACTATGGCCGGGAGATATGGGAATATGCCCTGTCTGCCCTGCTGTGCGGCAAAAACCTTCTGCTCACCGGCGGCAAGGCCACGGGAAAAAATGTCCTCTCGGAAAACCTGGCCATGGTCTTCGGCCGTCCCGCCTGGAACGTGTCCTTCCACGTCAGCGTGGACGCCGCCGCCCTCATCGGCATGGACACCTTCGCGGACGGCCGGGTGGTCTTCCGACCCGGCCCCATCTATCAATGCGCAAAACTCGGGGGCTTTGGCATCCTGGACGAGATCAACATGGCACGGAACGAGGCCCTGGCGGTACTCCACTCTGCCCTGGACTTCCGGCGCTGCCTGGACGTGCCCGGCTATGACCGCCTGCCCATGGAAGAGAGCACCCGCTTCGTCGCCACCATGAACTACGGCTACGCCGGGACCCGGGAACTGAACGAAGCCCTGGCCTCCCGGTTCGTGGTGCTGCAAATGCCCGCCATCAGCCCGGAAAACCTGGACCGGCTGCTCTCCCGGCACTTTCCCGCCCTGCGGAAAAAGCCCCGGCAGCAGTTTGGCGAGCTGTTCTTTGAGCTCCAGGCCAAATGTGAGGCCAGCGAAATCTCCACCAAAGCCCTGGACCTCCGGGGTCTGCTGGACGCGCTGGAGCTGATGGAGGCCGGAGTCCCCGCCGGGGCGGCGTTGGACATGGGCATTACCTGCAAGACCTTCGACGGCTATGAACAGGGCCTCATCCGGGACGTGATGGCGGCGCGGATATCGCCCAAGCTCACCCGGAACCAGCTTTTTGACCAATGAGCGGCCATTACAGCGCCCAGCAGCGGCGGGCCCTGAACCAGGTCTGGAACGCCGCCGGAGTTTACGGCTTTTCGCCTCTGTTCCTCTCCCTGGACGCAAAGGGCAGGCCGGATTTGTACTTGAACACCATTGTGGGCTGCGTCCGCAAATGGTACGGCGAGGCCGAGCCGGAGCGGCTATTTCAGTCTTGGACCGGGGACCGCCGGCAGGCGCTGCTGGACGATTTGGCCTGGCTGGCTCTGGAGAGTACCGCCTTTGCCCAGGAGCTGCCTGTCCGCCCTCTGCTGGCGGAGCTGCGGCGGGCCCACGCAGAAGCCTTTTTCGACCAGGAGCAGACCCTCTCCCGTCAGGAGTGGATGGCGAAAAACCAGCTCAGCTACACCATGCAGGCCGCCCGCTGGCGGGCGGTGCTGGAGCGGCGGCCCCCGGTGATGACGCCCTATGAAAAGCGCCTCTCCGCCGCCTTGAACCTGACCGGACTGGAGGGAGACGACCTGTTTCCGGCAATCCTGGAGGTCTTTTCCTGGTTCCATCTGTTCAACGGGAGGACCAGGGCACCCTCCGCTTTGCGTCTGCGCCTCACCGGCCGCCTGGCGGGCATGATGACTCGTCTGATGCCCACGGAAATCGTCCACACGGACGTGGTGGATTTGGACCGCATAGCCGGAGCGGGAGAGGGGGGCGCCGCAGACCCCCGGAGGGCGGTCCTCCGGCTGAAGGAGGACGCTTCCGCCGACCGGCAGTATATCGAGAGCTGTTTCGGCCCCTCGCTGCTCCCGGCCCGGGAGCTGGGACTCGCGGAGCAGGCGCTGTGCGCCGGAATCCACCTGGCCTGCCGCTTGTGGTACACCGCCGGGGTCCCCCGCCCGGAGCGGGCGAAAAACCCGGAGGCCCGCCGCATGGCGGAACAGGCCCTGCTTCAGGCGGAGCGGAACCGCACCGCCTTCTCGGCGGACGCCGCGCTGTACCAGAACGCCATCCTGCGGCTGACGGAACGTATCCAAAACTGCCTTCAGGTCCACAGCGAGGCCGAGGCGGAAACCGCCCGCCGGGGGCGGCTGGACTCTTCCCGGGTCTGGCGGGCGGCGGTTTTGGGGGACGAGCGGGTCTTTCAGCGGGAGGAGCCGTCCAACCGTCCCGGCTTCGCCGTGGACCTCCTGCTGGACGCCTCCGCCTCCCGGCTTCACTGTCAGGAGACCGTGGCCGCCCAAGGCTACATCCTGGCGGAGAGCCTAGAGCGCTGCGGGGTGCCGGTGCGGGTGTCCGGCTTTTGCAGCCTCCGGGGCTACACGGTCCTCCGGGTTCTCAAGGGCTTTGAAGACAAGAGCCGGGGGGTATTCCGCTATTTCGCCTCCGGGTGGAACCGGGACGGGCTAGCCCTCCGGGCGGCGGGGACGCTGCTGGAACCCCCGCCGGACCGGCGGCGGATTCTCCTGGTCCTCACCGACGCCAGCCCCAGCGACAGCCACCGCATCCCGCCCGGCGGGGAGTACCCCCTGGGGCACGACTACGACGGGGCCCCGGCGGTGAAGGATGCCGCCCGGGAGGTCCGGGCGCTGGAGCGCCGGGGCATCCGGGTGGGGGCGGTCTTCATGGGGCCCGCGGCCAACATCCCGGCGGCGGAGAGCATCTATGGGCAAAACCTGGCCCGCATCCGAACCATGGACCAGCTGGCCGGGGCGGCGGGGACGCTGATTCAGCGTGAGATTCGGGGGCTAGAGGGCTGACGGGGAGAGATCCTGTAGGAAAGTATGGTCAAAATTTGAGAAATCCGGTGATTTTTAAGGGGATATCCCAACAGAAAATCCGTTAAACGTAAGATTATTGTATACAAAATTGCTCACTTTCAGAAAAAGAGGCTGCCAAAAATAACCGGTAATTTTTGGTGAAGTTTTAATCCGCAAACCCAGACTTCCCCCCTTGCATTCCGCGGAACGGGGACTATAATAGGTTCTGCAATAGAGGTCTTCTGATTTCGCGAGACATCAGACGACGCAGAAGGCCCAATCTGTAAGGGAGGAAACCTGTATGATCACCTTTTTCATCTGTCTGGCTCTTCTGATTGCCGGGTACTTTGTCTACGGCAAAGTGGTCGACAACACCTTTGGGCCGGACGACCGGGAGACTCCCGCTGTCCGCATTAACGACGGAATCGACTACGTCGTCATGCCCCAGTGGAAGCTGTTTCTGGTTCAGCTGCTGAACATCGCGGGCCTGGGCCCCATCTTCGGCGCGCTGTCCGGCTCTCTGTGGGGGCCCAGCGTGTTCCTGTGGATTACCTTCGGCACCATCTTCGCCGGCGGCGTTCACGACTACTTCGCGGGCATGTTGTCCGAACGGAATGAGGGCGCGTCCGTCTCCGAAATCACCGGCATCTACCTGGGTGGAGCCATGAAGAACGTCATGCGCGTGTTCAGCGTGGTGCTGCTGATTATGGTGGGCACCGTGTTCGCCGTGGGCCCGGCTGGCTTGCTCCAGCTGCTGTGCCAGAACGCGGGAGGCATCCTGGCCAACAAGATGTTCTGGCTGATTCTCATTCTGGTCTACTACTTCATCGCCACCTTCGTGTCTGTGGACAAGGTCATCGGCAAGGTGTATCCGATTTTCGGCATCTGCCTGATTATCATGGCCGTGGGCGTGGCCTTCGGCGTGATTACGAACTCCGAGTATGTCATCCCGGAGCTGTGGGACCACTTCTATAACATGCATCCCTCCGGAACTCCCATTTGGAGCTTCATGTTCATCACCGTGGCCTGCGGCGCCATCTCCGGCTTCCACGCCACCCAGTCCCCGCTGATGGCCCGCTGCATGAAATCCGAGCGCCAGGGACATATGGTGTTCTACGGCGCCATGATCTCCGAGGGCATCATCGCCCTGATCTGGGCCGCCGCGGGCTGCTCCATCTATGAGGGCGCGGAGCTCCTGGGCATGGGCGCCGGCGGACCCACCGCCGTGTACGACATCTGCCAGAAGACCATGGGCTCCTTCGGCATGATTCTGGCCATGCTGGGCGTCATCGCCTGCCCCATCACCTCCGGCGATACGGCCTTCCGTTCCGCCCGGCTGACCCTGGCGGACTGGCTGAAGATCGACCAGAAGTCCTACGCCAACCGCCTGAAGCTCTGCGTGCCCGTGCTGGCCGTGGGCGCGATCCTGGGCATCGGCAACGCTCTGGGCAAAATCGACTACAACGTGATCTGGCGTTACTTCAGCTGGAGCAACCAGACCCTGGCCATGATCGTCCTCTGGGCCGCCAGCATGTATCTGTTCCAGCAGAAGAAGAACTACTGGATCTCTGCCATCCCCGCCACATTCATGAGCGCCGTGTCCTGTACCTACTTCATCCTGGGCGAGGAGTGCCTGGGCCAGCTGCTCAACAAGCATGAGGTGGTGGACGGAGCCCGGAAGCTGGTGGCCTACAACACCGCCCTGGCCTATCCTGTGGGCATCGTTTTTGCCGCGGCGCTGCTGTTCATCTTCATCCGCGCTACCAAGAAGCAGTCCGCGAAGGTCTGACTCTCCCTCACCCGGCCGGCTGTTTTTCGAGTAGATCACCGCCAGCCGCTGCCCACGGACAGCGGCTGGCGGCCTGCTTTAAGGAGTGATACCATGATCATCAAACCGATTCCGCTGGGCCACGAGACCCTGGACCGTGCCGAGCTTCTGGAGGACCGGAAGTCATGCCGCCGGTTCGGCCCCTGCGGCGTGGGGCGGAAGGCCCTCTATCTGAACAGCTTCTACCTGGACTGCCGTTACTACCTGCCCTTTGCGGGAATCAGCCGGGTCTTTAAGCGGGTGGCCATGAGCTCCGGCGGCTTTTCCCACAGGGGCGTCTTCGCGTCGATTCCCTACCTGGTGGTGGAGTACGACGGCGGGAAGCAGAAGCAGTGCAATT
Source organism: uncultured Oscillibacter sp. (assembly GCA_910587875.1). Taxonomy (GTDB): domain Bacteria; phylum Bacillota; class Clostridia; order Oscillospirales; family Oscillospiraceae; genus Oscillibacter. The sequence goes on from CAJUOD010000017.1 coordinate 5,035, forward strand.
TCAAATATGAGGATCAGGTGGACCAGCTGCTGGAGTACCTCTCCAAGGCCAGGCCCAGCCTGCCCCTGCACAGCGCCGAAGCGGAGGAGCGCCTGGCCAGGCGGGAGAGGGAGCGGGCCGCCCGGGTCCTGCCGGAGCTGTCCGAGGAAGCTCGGCGAAGCGTTAAGCTCCTCCAAAAGGCGGAGGCGTTCCTGGAGGAGCGCCCGGACCTGACTGGAGCGCTGAGCCGGTCCGCCAGGGAAAAGCGGGCGTACCTCCGCAGCAAGTCCAGCTACCGCTATGTGGCCCTGACGGTGATAGCGGCGGGACTGCTGGCCTTGGTCTACGGGCTTTACGCCCTGACGAAGGGCGCGGACACGGCGCTGTACTTCCTTCTGTTCGGCCTGGCGGCGCTGTTTATGTTTTCCGGAGCCAATGTGCTGCCCACCTCCCGGAACAACCGGAAGGCGGTGATGGGCCGGGCGGAAAAGGCCCAAAGGGATATGGAGACATATCTGCAAGAGTTTCCAAAGTTCCCCCTGCCGCCCCGCTACGCCCACCCGGTGGTCCTTCGGCGGATGCGCCGGGCCGTTGAGGAGGGCCGGGCGGAAACGCTCGAGGAGGCGCTGGAAACTGTCAAGCGGGACCTGAAAGCGCTGAACTCCAGCGTGGAGGTGGACCAGGAGGAGTACGACGAGGTCGTGGAGATCAAACCGATGTTTTTAAATGAGGATTATCAGTGAAACCTGTGTTGGAAGGAATCCGGAATTGTTTTGACCCATAACTTGACCCGGGACAGGAAATTTTGCAGTGGAAACAACGGAGAGAACCGTACAAAAGACGCTTGAATCCCTGAGCGAACAGTTCTGAATGGAGTGGAACGCATTTGTTTTATACCATCAGACAAGCTACGGACCCGCTCTGATGGCGGGTCAAACAGAACATGGACTGACAGTCGTGATCTCACCGCTCCAATCCCTCATGAAGGATCAGGTGGACAACCTGAGCGAGCAAGGCTTGGTGGATGCCGTTACAGTGAATGGTCTTCTCAGCCCGGTGGAGCGGGCCGAGGCACTGGAGCGGGTGGCAAACGGGCTGGCTACAATTTTTTACATCTCACCGGAGCAGCTGCGGTCCCGCACCATTGAAAAGCTGCTGCTGTCCCGGAATGTGGTACGTTTTGTTATTGATGAGGCTCACTGCTTCTCCGCCTGGGGGCAAGATTTCCGGGTGGATTATCTGTATATTGGCGATTTTATTCGAGAGTTACAGACCAGAAAGGGCTTATCTTCTCCGATCCCTGTCTCCTGCTTCACAGCCACCGCCAAGCAGAAGGTCATCAGTGATATCCGCGATTACTTTCAGGAAAAACTGGGTATTGAACTGGAGCTGTTTACCTCTGCGGCTTCCCGGGAAAATCTGCGTTATGTCGTACTCCACCAGGAGACGGAGGCAGACAAATACAACGTGCTCCGTTCCCTCATCGAACAGAGGGATTGCCCTGCTATCGTCTATGTCTCCCGGACCAGGCGGACTTGGCAGCTGGCGGAGAAACTGACCGGCGACGGTTTCCCCGCCCGGCCTTACAATGGGAGGATGGACCCCGCGGACAAGGTTGCAAACCAGGACGCCTTCATCCGCGGTGAGGTGAGGATCATTGTCGCCACCTCCGCCTTCGGCATGGGTGTGGATAAGAAGGACGTGGGGCTGGTGATCCACTACGACATCTCCGACTCACTGGAAAACTACATTCAGGAGGCGGGCCGCGCCGGACGGGATCCCTCCATCACGGCGGAGTGCTATGTATTGTTCTACGACGGGGACCTGGATAAGCATTTTGTCCTCCTCAACCAGACCAAACTGAGTATCGGCGAGATCCAACAGGTCTGGCGGGCCATGAAGGAGCTGACCCGGAATCGTCCTGTGGTCTGCTGTTCCCCCCTGGAGATCGCCCGGAAGGCTGGGTGGGACGACTCGGGCAACGACATGGAGACGCGGGTCAAGACCGCCGTGGCCGCCCTGGAGAACGCCGGCTATGTGAAGCGGGGACGGAATATGCCCCGGGTTTACGCCGACAGCATCTTGGCGAAGAACATGGAGGAGGCCGGGGCGCGCATTGACCGCTCTCGGCATTTCACCGCCGAACAGAAGGTTCAGGCCAAGCGGATCATCAAGTCCCTGATCTCCAGCCGAAGCGTCGCCGACGCGGGAAACGACCTCGCAGAGTCCCGGGTGGACTACCTGGCGGATATCCTGGGTCTGGAGAAGCGGGAGGTCATCGACTGTGTCAACCTGATGCGACAGGAGGGCCTTTTGGCCGACTCCACGGATATGTCCGCCTATATCTACAAGCAAGACACGCAAAACCGCTCCATTCAAGTCCTGAACCGCTTTGCCAAGCTGGAGCGATTTCTGCTTGGTCAGATCGGAGAGGGAGAATGCGGCTTTGCTCTGAAGGAGCTGAACGAGGCGGCGCAGGTGGATGGGATTGCTCACTCCTCCGTGCCCAATATCCGCACCGTTTTGTACTATCTGACCATCAAGGGCTATATCACCAAGCAGGAGAACAGCGCCAGCCAGCATGTGACACTCACGCCGCTGATGGAGCGGGAACGGCTTCTCGAGAAGTTCGAGCGGCGCATCGAGCTGTGCCGCTTCATCCTGGAGCAGCTCTATACCCTGTCCGCCCAGGCGGAGCAGACCCGCACCATGTCCGACCGCGCTTTAGTGGAGTTCTCCCTGGTGGGGCTGTACCGGGAGTACTGCCGCCAGCCCAGGCTCCAGCCTTCCGGGGGTGGAACCTCTCTCGCTGATGTGGAGGACGCTCTTCTTTACCTGTCCAAAATCGGCGCCATGCGGCTAGAGGGGGGCTTTCTAGTTCTTTACAACGGCATGGAGGTCAAGCGCCTCATTCTGGACAACAAGATTCAGTACAAGAAGGAGGACTACCGGTCCCTGGGAGAGTACTACCAGCAAAAGATACAGCAGATCCACATCGTGGGAGAGTACGCCAACCTGATGGTGCGAAGCTATGACGCCGCCCTGCAGTTCGTGCAAGACTATTTTCAGATGGATTTCAAGAAATTTATCGCCAAATATTTCAAGGGCGAGCGGGCTGCGGAGATCAGCCGGAATATCACGCCGGAAAAGCACGACCGGTTGTTCGGCGGACTGTCCGAAGTCCAGTCCCAGATCATCCATGACGCGGAGTCAAAATACATCGTCGTGGCGGCGGGACCTGGCAGCGGCAAGACCCGGGTACTGGTCCACAAGCTGGCTGCCCTGCTGACACTGGAGGACGTGAAGCACGAGCAGCTTTTGATGGTGACATTCTCCCGAGCGGCAGCCACCGAGTTCAAAAAGCGGCTCATCGGCCTCATCGGCAACGCCTCCAATTTCGTGGAGATCAAGACTTTCCACTCCTACTGCTTTGATCTCCTGGGCAAAATCGGCAGCCTGGAGGGTGCTGAGGATGTGGTAAGAGACGCTGCCGCCCTGATTGAGAGCGGCGGCGTGGAGCCCAACCGGATTGCCAAGACGGTGCTGGTCATTGACGAGGCCCAGGACATGGACAAGAATGAGTTCCGGCTGGTCCGGGCGCTGATGAAGCGTAACGAGGAGATGCGGGTGATCGCCGTGGGAGATGATGACCAAAACATCTATGAGTTCCGCGGCTCCGACTCCAAATACATGCGCACCCTGGTCCGGGAGTTCGGAGCGATGCAATATGAGATGACCGAGAACTACCGCAGCCGGGAGAACGTCGTCGCCCTGGCCAACGCCTTTGTCCGCTCAATCGGAGGACGGATGAAAACGGCGGACATCCGGGCTGTGCGGCAGGAAACCGGCACCGTTCAGATTGTCCGCCACACCGATGGAAAGCTGGAGCAGGCCGTGGTGGAGCATATCGCCAGAACCTATCACGGCGGCTCGGCCTGCATTTTGACCAACACCAATGAGGAGGCCCTCCTGGTGACGGGTCTCCTGACCAGACGCGGTCTTCGGGCAAGGCTCATCCAGTCCATGGACGGCTTTCGTCTGTATGACCTGGCAGAGCTGCGTTTCTTTCTCAAAGCTCTCGACAAGCGGCAGAGCGCCGCCCCGACTATCAGCCCCGCCGCCTGGGACGAAGCAAAGCAGAAGCTCCGGGACACCTACGGCGACAGCGCCTGTCTGGAGAACTGTCTGAATCTCCTCGCCGATTTTGAACAGGTCAACAGCTACGAGAAGTACCGCAGCGACCTGGAGGAATTTATCCGTACCTCCCAATATGAAGATTTTTACACTGATGACCGGGAGACCATCTTCGTTTCTACTATCCATAAGGCCAAGGGCCGGGAGTTCGACAGCGTCTATCTGCTGCTGGACCGGGTCAGCCTCCGGAACGATGCCGACCGGCGCAAGCTCTATGTGGCTCTGACTCGAGCAAAGAGCGACCTGTACATCCACTGTAATACCGGCATCTTCGACACCTTCCAAATACCCGGCGTGGAGCTTCTGTGGGACGATACCGTCTATCCGCCCCCGGCGGAGCTCACCCTTCAGCTGACCCACCGGGATGTGGTGCTTCACCTTTTTAAGGACAAGAAAGCGCAGATCCTGCGGCTGCACAGCGGCACCCCCTTGGAACTGGACGAGGACTATCTCACGGCCCGGCTGGATGGAAAGATGTTCCGGGCGGCGAAGTTCTCCAAGGCCTGCGCCGCACGGCTGATCGAACTGCGGCAGCGGGGCTACCGCCCGGTCTCCGCCGCTGTCCGGTTCGTCGTTGCCTGGAAGGGAAAAGAAGACGACAGTGAAACCGCTGTTCTGCTGGCAGATATACATCTTTCTGCTACATCCAGAAAAAATCGTTAGATTTTTAGATGGGATTACTTGCTTGCCGAAAAAGGCGGAATTCCCCATCGCTGTTTTCTACAACAGCAAAATTTGCATATCGCCTCACTGCCTTTTCTTTGAAGACAGTGGTACAATCCATGGTTGAATCACCCCGGTTCTCCATCGCGATCATCGTTCCCACTGTGGACATCCGCCGCGCATTCGTGCTATGATGCAAAAAACAGTTCACGGAGGCAGGCCTCATGCAAAAGATCATGATCGTAGAAGATGACCCGGCGATTCGGGAGGAACTGGCGCTGCTCCTGGAAAATGAGGGATATGCGTCTCTGGTGGTTACGGAGTTTACAGACGTACCGGGCCAGGCGGCGTGGGAACGTCCGGACCTGATTCTCCTGGACATCGGCCTGCCGGGGCGGGACGGCTTTTCCCTGTGCGCCGCGCTGCGGAAAGCCATTCCCGTACCGGTGATCTTTGTCACCAGCCGGGACGCCGGTGTGGACGAGGTGCGGGCGCTGAGCCTGGGCGGGGACGACTACATCACCAAGCCATATAGCGTCCCTGTTCTGCTGGCCCGCGTCAAGGCGGTCCTGCGCCGAAGCTCCGGTGAGCCGGAGCCGTCGGATGTGCTGGACGCCGGAGAGCTGCGCCTGAGCTTAACGAAAGGGACGGCGTCGGCCGGCGGAAGGACTGTGGAGCTGACCCGGAATGAACTCCAGATTTTGGCCTGTCTCATGACCCATGCAGGGCAGATCGTCTCTCGGGCGGATCTGATTGATACGCTGTGGGACCATCAGATTTACATTGACGACAACACCCTCAGTGTGAATATGACCCGGCTGCGGGGGAAACTGGCGGAGCTCGGTCTGCCGGACGCTATCAAGACCCGGCGCGGAATGGGGTATCAGCTATGACGCTTCGGAAATTTTTATCGGACCGGTTGTTCCGAATCACAGCGCAGCTGCTTTGCGCCGCAGTAGCGGCCCTGTTCCTTCGGGCCACCGGGACCCAGCCCGGCGTGCTGGCGATTTTGGCGGCGGTATTTCTGCCGGCCTTTTGCGCGGCGCACCTGTCCGCCTTTTTCTCCCAGCGGGCGCGCCTTCGGGAGCTTGAATCCATTCTGGATGGCCTGGACCAAAAATATCTGTTTACCGAGTGCGTCCCGCCTCCCAAAACGCTCTATGAACGGCGGCTCTTTGACCTGACCCGCCGGGCGGGCCGGGCCATGACGGGGGCGGTGTCCGACGCCCAGGCGTCCCAGCGGGAGTACCGGGAGTATGTGGAACAATGGGTGCATGAGATCAAAGCCCCCATCACCGCCGCCCGACTCATCTGCCGGGACCTGGACGGGGAGACCCGCCGGAAGCTGACCGCGGAACTGGCGCAGGTGGAGGCCCATGTAGAGCGGGCCCTATTCTACGCCCGCGCGGAGAGCCCGGAACAGGACTGCCTGCTCCGACAGGTGGAGCTGGAGAAAATTGCCGCCCAAGCGATTGAAAACCACCGCGCCCTGCTGATTCAAAACGGCATCCAGATGAAAACAGAGGGGCTGGATGCCGTGGTCTATACCGATGAAAAGTGGGCGGCGTTCATCCTGGGCCAGCTGCTCCAAAACGCCGCCCGCTACCGGGGGACTGCGCCGGTCATCACACTTTCCGCAAAGCCGCTGGGGAAACAGACACAGCTCATTGTTCATGATAATGGTATTGGAATCCCCGCCCATGAGCTGCCCCGCGTGTTTGACAGGGGATTCACCGGCAGCAACGGACGGACCCGGGGTAATTCTACCGGCATGGGACTGTATCTCTGCAAAAAACTGGCGGGGTTCCTGGACCTGGGACTGGCGATCACCTCCATGGAAGGAAAAGGGACCACCGTGGCCCTCACCTTTTCCGCGAAAGAAAACCTTACAAAACTGTAAGGAAAATCAATAGGACTTCGATACAACATCCTTTGCTTGCGGTGTACCATAGGGAGCAAAGGAGGCAAGCGATATGCTGCAAGTACAAAACATTGAGAAATATTACGGGAGCAAGAACAACGTCACCAAGGCGCTGGACCGGGTGTGCTTCGATGTGGAGGCCGGGGAGTTCCTGGCCATCATGGGGGCCTCCGGCTCGGGCAAAACCACCCTGCTCAACTGCATCTCCACCATCGACACGATCAGCGCCGGGAGCATTCTCCTGGACGGGGTAAGCGTGGCCGACCTGCCGGAACATGAACTGGCCAAATTCCGCCGGGAGCGACTGGGCTTTGTGTTTCAGGACTTCAATCTGCTGGATACCCTGACCATTGAGGAGAACATCGGTCTGGCCCTCTCCCTGAATCACCAGGACCCCGGAACGGTACAGAACCGGGTGCGGGAGGTGGCCGGGAAGCTGGGCATCACCGACATCCTGCCGAAATTTCCGTATCAGGTTTCCGGGGGCCAGAAGCAGCGGGCCGCCTGTGCCCGGGCCATGGCGGCGAGCCAATCCCTGCTCCTGGCTGACGAGCCCACCGGAGCGCTGGACTCCAAGGCGTCCAAAAATTTGCTGGAAATCATGACCGCCATGAATCGGGACATGGGGTCCACCATTCTCATGGTTACCCATGACGCCTACAGCGCCAGCTATGCCAAGCGGGTGCTGTTTTTGAAGGATGGGCGGGTGTTCAACGAGCTGCTCCGGGGGGATCGGGGGCGGCCTGTGTTCTACCACGAAATTCTGGATGTTCTGGCCGCGCTGGGGGGTGACGTCAGTGACGTACTCTAAGCTGTCCCTCCGAAACGCCCAGCGGCAGGCAAGGGACTATTTGGTGTACTTTGTTACGGTGGTGATGGCCGCGGCGCTGCTGTATTCCTTTAATGCTCTGGCGTTTTCCCCTGAAGTCAACACCCTGTCCAAAAGTATCTCCACGCTTCCGATGATGATCGTACTGGCCAGCATTGTGGTGGTGTGCGTTTTTGGCTGGCTGGTGGCCTACGCTACAAAATTCATGCTCCTGCGCCGGGGCCGGGAGCTGGGAACCTACCTGCTCATTGGCCTGGAGAACAAACAGGTGGCCCGGCTGTTCTTCCTGGAGAACCTGGCCGTGGGCGGCTGCGCCCTGGTGCTGGGGACTGCCCTGGGCGGCCTGCTCTATCAGGCACTTTGGGCCATTTTGCTGACGCTGTTCGGCCGGCCCTACAGCTTCTCCTTCGGCTTCTCTGTTCCTGCCTTGGGGCTGACGGTTCTCTATTTTGCCTTGATCTACCTCTTTGCCCTCTATCGTAGCCGGAAGTATATCCGCAGGGCCAAGATTCACGACCTGATCTATGTTGACCAAGTCAACGAGGGCGCGGTCATCCAGACGGGCAGAAACCGCCGCTGGATTTTCTCGGTCTCCATTGTGCTGGGCGTGATTGGAACCTGCCTGTTGATGGCGGGAGGGGCGATCCTTGGTGTCATCGGGGCGGGATGCGTGATTGTGTTCCTGTTCGGATTTTTCCTCAGCTTTGCCTCCGGCGTCCCCGCTTTCTTTGACAAGCGTCCAGCCCGGAAATACCAGGGACAAAACCTGTTGGTCTTCCGCACGCTTACCGCCAAATTGTCCACGATGGGAATTCTCATGGCCGTCATTTCCCTGGTCTTCACCGCCACCCTGATCTCCGAGGGATCGGGGATGATGTTCCGGGGGCTGTTCGAGAGCCGGGCGGCGGAGAGCGGCTGCTTTGACCTGTACCTCGGCAGTGAGGACGGCACGCTCCTCAGCGAGGACTATTTCGATTACATCCGGGCAAATATCCCCGTGGAACAGGCCGTGCGCTACAGCGTTTACCAGACCGGGGACAGCCAGGTCCTGGACTATGTGGAGGAAAAAGAGGAGGACTATTTTCGCTACTATGAGCGGGACCCGGTGCTGCGGTACAGCGACTACGCGGCGCTGCGGGCCATCGCGGGATATTCGCCGGTGGAGCTAAAGCCGGGGCAGTATCTGATTCACTGCTGGTCCTACCTGGAAGAACATCTGGCGGGCTATCCCGAGCCTCTCTCTGTGGGCGGCGCTCGGCTGACCCTCGGCGGAGTGCATACGGAACACCTGATGCAGGACTACAACGCCAGCAACGGGACCCAGTTTACCCTTGTCGTACCGGACGACGCGGCGGAGGGCCTGACCGTCCATCACTACGCCTACGCGGCGAAGACGGTCCGGCCGGTGACCGAGGAGCAGTTCTACGGCCTGTATTGGATTCATCACAGGCTGGAGGAGCAGGACCTGACCCGGAGCTATGACACCATCCGCGCCAAGGCGATGGAGGAGTCGGACGCGGCAGCCTGGACCGCCGACATCGCGTTCCCCCTGTTCTATCTGGCCCTGGCCCTCACCATGACCGCCGCCACGATTCTCACCATCCAGCAGCTCAGCGAGACGGACCGTTACAGGCGGCAGTTCCAGCTCCTGCAAAAGCTGGGCATGGACCGACGGGAGATGGCAAAGGCCCTGGGCCGCCAGTTCGCGATTTACTACGCCCTGCCCGCCGTGCCCCCTGTGCTGATCGGCGTGCCGTTTATCTTCCACCTGACCCGCTCACCTGAGCTGGGAGTGATGGTGGGAATGAACAGCCCCGGCGTCATCTTGCTCATTTCACTGGGGATTTTCTTCCTGATCTATGCGATCTATATTCTGCTGGCCTATACCAGCTTGAGGCGGAATGTACTGCCGGCGTGAGTAAACGGCTCCCTTTTTTGAGCATTTTTATCGAAAAGCGGGAATTGTCCTTTCCTAAAAGCCTTGCAAATGCAAGGCTTTTCTTTTTTACCCTCCTGCGTCAGATTTCCGAAATATCTAAAATACGAAATCTTTTTTCGGCAGAAGGACGCTATTGGGGACAAATCCATCTAACGTTTTTTAAACGAAGTCTGATCCAAGCCGTGGCCAGCTTGATGTAATGCATCTCAAAAACACCGCCTCCCCTTGGCTTTCATCTCTGCTTGAATTTTGCCTGAGGAGACCGTCTTAGATGATATCCGCCCCTGCAACACCCCCTTCGTCAAATTTTTGCATTTCCGGAATTTTAAATACTGTCGCCCCGATTTAAAGGCAGGAAATGCTTTCCATTTCCTGTCGAATCAGGTATAATAAGCCCCTATTCTGTTTAGGAGGACATAATTATGAAAATGCCCAAATACGACTTCCAGTGGTTTGAAAAAGAAGACGGGCGCAAAAGCTATCGTGCATCCATAAGCAAAGATGGCAAATTACGCCTGGGGAAAAATTTGTGCAAAGTTCTTCCTGAATTTATTCAGGTTGGTTTTGATAGCAAGTTCAAGGTTTTGGCCATTGCTGACGGCCATGGCGCAGGAATTGATTGGCCTCAATGCGGCATATTGACGGCACAGAGTCTTTCCTCAAAAATTGCTTCCACGGGGCTGCGTTTTCCGATTTCTTTTTTGTTGGTCAAAGATGAGGCAACTGGATATTTTTTAGGACAGATCTTTCCACGGCGGCAGAAAGTGCCGGGTTCCGCTAAAAAAGAATATGATGCTGATCAGCTTTTTATCATTTATCAGCACATAGTAGAGGATTTGGTCGGCCGCCTGGCTAAAAGCACCCCTCTTGCGGAGCGACGGAGTTGTGCGGAGGAGGCTTTTTATTCGGCTGTACAAAGCTATTGCCCGGGTTACGGTGATCTGGAGGCCTACTTGGAGGAACAGATTCAGAACAAACTCATCCTGGAGAATAAGCAGTATTCCGCCGTATATGCGCAAAAATCTTTGGACCAGCCCCTTGTCGGTGAGGAGAACAGTTTCTGCCTTTATGATATGATAGAGATGTCTAATGACGGAGGTATCGGCAGGTTGGAGGAACGAATTGCGGCGGAGCAATTTTTTAAAAGCCTTTCAAAGGAAGAGCGGAAATTGTCCCGTATGCTCCAGGAGGGTTATTCTATGATTCAGATTTCCGAGGAATTAAATCTGACTGAGACGCAGCTGATTGCTATGGGCCGGGAGATCGGCGAAAAACGGCGGCAATTTTATGACGCCGCCTAATGTCTCTACCCATATTCCGACCCAGAACAGGAAATTTTACTGCGGAATCAATGGAATGGACATCACGAAAGGCGGCTGATATCCTGAGCGAGCAGCACCAAACAGGGCAAAAAGCGCTTGCCGTGAACCATCAGAGAACCATCAGACAAGCAACGGACCAGAAGGCCGGGACAAGTCTGGGAAAAGTGGTGGATATGCTTTACGCAAAACAAATACCCTTCCCGACAGGGAAAGCCAAATGGACCCGGGCCACAGTAGACCACCTTCTCTCCAGCTCCAAGTACATCCTCTCCGTCGGTTTTGAATCCTTTGCCAGTGCGCAATTTGAAAAAGTGAATCGCTGTAATATCGATTATGATAAGGCGGGCGCACCGAGAAAAAGGACTCATTATATCCCCCCTGCTATGCCTCTGATGTAATTCCTATTCCAAATTCCTGCCATAACTGCTATAATAAATTCACGAGGTGAGGAATTTGGCGGATGATAAGAAAAAGAAACTCCAATTGGTAGATTTAGCAGGTATCGGTAACCTGTTGGAACATCTTGTGGCAGAGGGTACGGTTACATGTGAAGAACGAGACAGGATCATACAGAGGATTGCCAAGGACAATGATCTCGCAGAGCATGTCCTTCCCGTCCTCGCGGGACACAGGCGCAGTAAAGATGAGGTGTTGGAATGGTCTGCTCGTAATAAATAAAAAAGAAGGAATTTTTACGAGTGGATTCCAAAGATTCTTTCAGTGAAAAATTTAATGATTAGCAGAGGAAGGGGGTCGTATGGGAAAAAAGAAAAACGAAATCAGCATCCGCTCCAGCGCCGCTGAGTATCTCACCTTCGTAGCCTCCACTGACGACAGTGCGGAGAGTATCGAAATGCGCTACGAGGACGAGAACATCTGGCTCACACAGAAGATGATGGCCACACTGTATGGAGTTTCTGTCTCGATAATCAATCAGCACTTAAAACAATTTTTGCGGACAGCGAGCTGGAAGAACAGGCAGTTATTAAGAAATACTTAATCACTGCCTCCGACGGGAAACGATACAATACCAAGTCTCCATCGCAAAGAATTATCTGACGGAGGAAACAGCGGTAGCTATTAAAGAATCTTTAGGAGCAAATCAGGGACCTGTGATGTGAGAAAAAGAATAGCGGTATTTGTAAATTGCATGGGCTAGTTGGAGCACCGCCCCCAGAAGCGACGGGGTTCTAAAGTGGTCAGGTAATCCAAAGCCACGGAAATTCGTTGAATTTCCGTGGCTTTGTCTTATTTTCCGCACTTTATAGACGATTGAATTTTAGGGACGTCTATCTGACCCGCGCCGTGACCCATACCGGCTTTGAAACAGAAATAGCCGGCCCGCGGCGCAGTTTTTGAATAACTCCACCCTTGCCGCTATACTGAAAAATTTTTTCTCCCAGGTTGTGGTATTTTCCCCTCCCCAACCGTTTAAAGGGTGAATCGGCGCCAATTCAACCGAAAAGGAGGAGAGCTCTATGCTTGCGATCTGCCTCGCCATGCTGGAGACCGAACAGGACCAGCGGCGGTTTACGCGGCTCTTTGAGGCTCACGAGAAAAAAATCTACGGGGTGGTCCTGCAAATTCTGGGGGACCCCACTCAGGCGGAGGACGCCGCCCAGCAGACCTGGCTCAAGCTGGTGCAGAGCTGGGACCGGGTGTCTGCCTTGCCCTGGGCGGAGACGGAGGGCTACGCCGTCACCGTGGCCAAGAACTGCGCCATGGACATCCTCCGGGCGGAGCGGCGGACCGCCGCCTTCCCGGAGGACTGGGACCCGCCGGCCCCGGAGGACCATCAGGACGAATACGACTACTTAGTCTCCCTGATCCGGGCCTTGCCGGAGAGTTACCGGCGGATTTTAGAGCTGAAATGCGTGGAGGAGGAGAGCAATCAGGAGATCGCCCGGCGGATGGGACTCAAGGAGTCCGCCGTATCCATGCGGGTGCTGCGGGGGCGGAAAATGCTCCGGGAGCAACTGGAAAAGGAGGGATATTTCGATGACGCGGTTTGAGGATTGTCTCCGCCGGGGAATGATGGACGCCAACGTGGCGCAGTATGGGCGCGTCATCCAGAGGATGGAGGCTCAGGAGCTGGACGCCTCCCCCAAATACTACCGGGAGCGGACGCGCCTGCTGGCGGACCCCCAGGGCTGGGCGAACCGGCGGACCGGGATGCGCGGAAAACGCCTGAACTGGCGGCTGATCGCCATTGTGGCGGCCCTGCTGCTCCTCTCCGCCTGCGGCTACGCGCTGGTAACGGGACAGTTCTCCCAGTGGTTTCCCCAGCTGGGGGTGAACCCCCAGGCCCCGGAACAGTCCGAGGAGGTCCTGAGCCGCATGGGCACCGTCATCCAGCAGAGCCAGACGGTGGGGGACACCACGGTGACCCTGAATGCCGCCGTGTGGGACGCAGAATATGTGTGGATGACCTTTGAGATCGAGAGCCCGGACCTCCCGGAGGAGGTCCAGCAGTACACCCCCCTCTATGGGGGAGACTGCCGCCTGGACCTGCGGGAGGACCAGTGGGAGGAGTACACGAAAAACCGGGTGATGGAACACTACGCTCTCAACGGTATAGACCCGTCTCCGGAGCAGCTGGCGGCGGATATCCAGACCTGGCGGGAAATGGGGCAGTCGGTGGGGCCGGGAATGCTCTGCGCGGACGAGCGGGAGGGTAACGTCCTCACCTTCCGAGTCAACCCGGGGCTGTACGCCGACTGGTTCACGGAGACCAAACATCCGGAGCTGACGCTGCACCTGGAGAACATCGCCACCTACGCGGACGGAAAAGGCGAGAGCATCATCGACGAAAACGGATACGCCCAGAATCCCGGGCCGGGCACGGTCTTTATCGAGGGGCCCTTTGACCTGACCTTTACCCTGGAGGAGCCTATTCTGCCCATCCACTACGGAGGCGCGGACGTGGATGTGACCCTGGGAAAGCTGTCCCAGCGGGATCCGCCCCTGCGGGAGGTCCCCATGCACTTCACGGAGTTCCAGCTCTCCGTCACGGGTATGAACCTCAAAGGCGAGATTCTGGCCCAGGTGGAAATAACCCGCCAGGAGGGCTACGTCGAGGTGGGGATGACGGAGGGCAGAAACGAGTCGGACCCCCTGCTCATGGCGGATGTGCAATACGCCATTTTTGACGGCCCCTGGGGCCTTTGGACAGAGGACGGGACCTATGTGGAAATCATGGGCGGCGGCCTCACAAGCGGCTCCGACCGCGGGGAAACCTTCGAGGCCTTCATCGGCCACAGCTTTCCCTATCCCATCGACCCCTCCACAATAACGGCGCTGGACATCGGCGGGGTCCGGGTGGAGCTGAGCGAGCTGGAGAAGATGACGGAGCCGATGAGCTGAAAAATTTTCCAAAAACTTTTGAAAATCATGTGGCGCGAAGCCCTCCCAATCCGTTTAATAGGCAGACCGAGCGGGAGGGCTTTTCCCTTCCCGCCGGAAAAAGAAAGGAAGGTCATTACCATGAAAAAACGTATCGCGTCCTTTGCCGGCGGCTTCTTTGCCGCCTTGGCCCTGTCCCTCTGCCTGACCACCGCCATGGCGGCGGCGGGAAAGGTGAGCTACAACTTCGCCAACGTCTGCCTGGACGGGGGAACCGTCATCGTGGCGGGGGCGGACGTCTCCGCCGCCAACGGGCAGATGATCCCCGGCTCCATCCTCTACACAGACGAGACGGGCGGGAAGACCAACTACCTCCCCCTCCGGAAGATCAGCGAGCTGCTGGGGGTGGAGGTCAACTATGATTCCGCTTCCAAGACCATTTACCTGGGGAAGATGCCCGCCCCCCAGCCCGCTCCCGCCGAGGAAGAAGTCATCATCATCGACCACAGCACGCCCAAGACGGTGTCTGAGAACCCCCGCCGGGGCGATGAGGCGTTGATTAAGAGCCGGGGCGGCACGATTCTCCCGGACGACGATGTGAACTCCTACCAGGGCAACGACAAAGTGTTCAAGAACAAGGACGGGCTGACCTGGTGGGAGTATCTGGTGGGCAACAAGGACGCCCTGGACGACCGGGACAAAAAGAAGGTGGAGGAACAGCTGGTAAACGGAGATTATCCGAAGAACAAAAAGGGCGAGACTTACGGTCCTTTGGAACTGTGCTATTTCGTGGGCTACGAGCCGGACCTTGTGCCGTCGGAGGGAGCCTATGTCCGCTGGAAGGAGTACAACGAAGCCCCGAAAGCCCTGGACGGCCTCTCCAAGGAGGAGTGCCCCCACGAGTACACCTATTACCTGTACGACAAGGAGGGCAATGTCATCAAGGAGAGGAAGGCCACCTGCCACGGACATTTTGAGGGCAAGTCCAAGGAGTATGTCCGGCAGGCCATGATTGAAGGCAGGCTGTGGTAACAGGGTCCATGGGACAAAGCGGCGCCCGGCTCTATCAGTACCACAGGTTCCCTTGACATAGCACAATTAATCTGACCCAGGGCAGGAAATTTCTCTGCGGAATCAGTGGAACGGGCAGCACGAAAGCCACGGAAATTCGATGAATTTCCGTGGCTTTGTTCTTGTCTTCCGCACTTTCAGGTTCCCTTTCTCTCCCCCAAAAATTACCCCGCCTGCCGAACGGCACAAACCCGTCCGGCAGGCGGGGTATCCTTTATTTCGCCTCCGGCTCCGCCTGTTTCTCCGGGGCCCCGGCGTTCTTTTTCGCCCGCCGGCGCTTGCCTATCATCAGCGCGAGCGCCGCCAGCGCGGCCCCGCCGCATACGGCGGCGGGAATCAGCCACGGGACGCCCTGGGCGGGAGCGACGTTGAAGGTCCCGCGGGGGCCCCTCATCGTCACGATCAGGTAGCTGCCGTTGGCCTCGGCGTCCAGGGGGACCCACTGTCCGTCCTGATACCGCCGGACCTCGGCCCGGCCCCCGGTGGTGTTCAAAAGGCGCAGCGCCACTTCCTCTCCCTGTTCCAGGTCCGCGCCGGTGAGGGAGACGTCCCACAGCACGCCCTCCGTTGGGGCCGTGGAGGACAGAGCGGCGGGCTGGATGTGGAGGACCGCCTCCTCCGTGAACCGGCCCTCCGCAAGGGCCAGGGCCAGCTTGCCCTCCTGCGTCTCCTGGCTGGCCAGGAGGGTGACCCAGGGGGTATACACCGCCTCCACGGCGACGTCGGACCGGACGCCGGAGGCGTCGAACTCCGGCCACACGCCGTAGCAGCCCTCCTTCTCCGGCACCTCGGGGAGGGTGAGGCGGGTCAGGTCGTCCCCGTAGAAGAAGGGAAGCCGGGCCACGGTCTCTCCGTCCGCCGTCAGGGTCAGGGTGAAGGCGGTGAATTCCGCGGGGGCATCGGGCAGGGCGGACAGCTCCTCAAAGGGGACCGGCTCCGCCCGGCCCGCGTAGCTGACGCCGTCCACACCGGCCCAGCCGGTGTCCACAAAGGAGTTTCCAGACAGGACGCCGTCCTCCTCCACCCATCCGGCCACGGCGCCCAGGTACTCCGTCCCCTCCAAAATGGTGGCGATGGCCCGGCAGTCCCGCAGGCGTCCGGCCCAGCCGGCGACGCCGCCCACGTAGTTTCCCCCGGACAGGGTGTTCTTGGCCCAGCAGCTCCTGATGGAGGCGTCCGCCCACCCGGCGGCGCCGCCCACGTAGTTTCCCCCGGTGCTGGCCACCGGGCCGTAGCTCTGGCAGTCCAGGGCGGCGCCCAGGTCCATCCGCCCGGCCAGGCCGCCCACGCAGTCCTTCTTTGCCGTGACGGCCCCCCGGTTCACGCAGCCCTGGAGAACCGCCTTGGTCTCATAGGTGCTCTGCAGGGTGAGGCGGCCCGCGCCGTCGTCCTCCGGGTCCAGGTCCAGCTCCACTGCCACGGCCCCCGCAATGCCGCCCACGTTGCGGTCTCCCTCCACGGATCCCGTGTTGCGGCAGTCGGCCGTCTTGCCCTCCCGGGTGGCGGCGATGTCCTCGTCCGAGGTGTCCTGGACGAAGCTCCCAACGCCCTCCTGCCGCCGCTGGTCCAGGTTTTCGACGGCGTCCATCATCACATTGCAGATAACGCTGAACTGGCGGCTGACCGCCCGCAGGTCTCCGGTCAGGGTGTGGTTTTCGCTCTGAACGGTGCGGTTCAGCTCCTCCATCTCAACCGACAACCCGCCCAGGGCGTCGTACAGGCTGTCTCCCGCCTCCCGGGCCTCCTGTCCCAGGCCCGTGAATTGGGCGGGGCCGCCCTGGGTCAGCTGGTCCACGCCGCCGCCGATGGACTGGAACGCGCTTTCCAGCAGCCGCCCGATGTCGGCGGAGGACCCGGCCGCGTGCCGGAGGTCCCCAAAGGCGTCCCCCAGCCGGTCCGACAGGTCCCCGGCCTCTTCCAGGGCCCGCTGGAGGTCCGACAGGGACCCCTTCACCCAGTCCCCCGCGTCCCGCAGGCCTTTGAAGGCGTCACGGACGCGCTCCCGGGCCGCCGCCAGCTCCTCCTGAGAGGGGAGGGAGGGGACGCCGCCGGGGAGCACCGCTTGACGGATGGCGTACAGCGCCGCCCGGAAGTCCGCCATGGCGGCTCTGAGCCGGGCCTGGCTCTGGCGCAGGTCCCCGGCGGAGGCCCGCAGCAGCCCAAGGGCCGCCCCGCCGGCGTCCGACGCCGCCTCCAGGTCCTCCAGTCCCTGGTCCAGCTGGCGGGACAGCTGTTCCAGCCGCCGCCCCGCGCCGGACAGGTCGTCCATGGCGGGAGAGATTTTCTCCAGGGCGTTGGTCACATCCGCCGCCAGGGCGTTGACCTCGCCCACGTTCTCATCCACAAAGTCCCCGGCGCGGTCCAGCAGGCGCTTGGAGCTCTCCCGGGCCAGGCCGGTGAAGTCCCCCATGGCGGTGAGGTGGGAGGAAATGCGCTCCCCGGCGCTCTCGGCGTTGTTCAAGGCGCGGCCGATCAGGCGGTCCAGGGTGTCCAGCTCCGCGCGCAGGCGGTCCAGGGTCTGCGGCCCCGGGTCCAGGACCAGCCAGGGCTCCGCCTGGCCCACGACGCCGCCCACGTCCTTGCGTCCATGGACCGCCCCGTTGTTGACGCATCCGGCCAGATAGCCGTCCTGCCGCCCGGCGACGCCTCCGGTGTTATAGCCCACGTGGGGATAGCCCACGCCTCCGTTGTTGACACAGCTCTGGACAATGCCCCCGGACCGGCCCACGATGCCCCCGGTGTCCGTGCAGCCGCTGAGCAGGTGATACGCCTCGTCGTCGGCGGAGGCCAGCTCCTCCAGGGCGGTCCCGGCGTCCTCGCCCAGCAGGTCGGGGCCCGACTCGGCCTGGGTCAGGTTGACCCCGGCCTGGTTGACGCAGCTCAGCAGCAGGCCGAAATTCCGCCCCGCCACGCCCCCGGTGGCGTTCTCGCCGCCCACGGAGCCGAAGGCGCGGCACTCCACGATTTGCCCGGCGGCCTGGTTGCGCCCGGCGATGCCGCCCACCTCGCTCTTCCCCAGGACCGAACCGTAAAAGGCGCAGTTCCGCAGCACCCCGGCGTTGACGCCCGCGATGCCGCCCACGGTGGAGCGGGTGCCCTCCGGGGCCACCGTGCCCCGGACGGTCAGGTCCTGGATCACCGCCCCGGGCTGCACATAGCGGAACAGCCCCTGATTGGAGCCCGAGGCCGTGAGGGACAGCCCGGAAATCGTGTGCCCCTGGCCCAGGAAGGTCCCGCCGAAGGTGGGAATGGGGGTGAACGCAAGCTCCGACAGGTCCAGATCGGCGGCGAGGACCACCGTCTTCCCCTGGGACCAGGTGTCCAGGGCGCAGTCCCTGGAGAGGGCCAGAAGGTCCTCCGCACGGGAGAGGGTCACCGTGTCCGCCGGGGCGGCCCAGGCGGGAAGCGCCAGAGAGGCCGCCAGCCACAGGGCCAGTAGGAGGGCGGAGAACCGCGCTCCGCGCCGTTTCATGTTGTCAGTCATGGGAAACCGCCTCCTCTCCCGGGATTCCAGCCTCCAGCGCGGGCAGCCCCTCTTCAGGCCGCACCTCTCCCGAGGCCACCGAGGCGTTGAGGGTGCCGTGAAGCAGGCCGCTGAACTCGGCGTCCACCATGCCGGAGACGTAGCCCCGGACGTGGCCCTCCAGGCGCATCACGCCGGTGTGGCTCTGGATGGGGAGCCGGGCCTTGATGGTAAAGGCCGTCTTTTCGATGATGATGTCCCCCAGCAGCAGGATCTGGGGCAGGATGCCCATGACCAGGAAGATGGAGATCAACGTCCCCCGGCCCAGGCACACGCCGATGGAGGCGATGGAGGCCGTGGTGGACAGCAGGCCGATGGCGATGCCCGCCGAGGCCAGGATGGTGCCCGAGGTGACGATGGTGGGGAAGGCCTCGTTGAGGGACTCGATGACCGCGTCCTTTAAGGACATGGTCTGTTTCAGCTCCACATAGCGGTTGGCTATCACGATGGCGTAGTCGATGTTGGCTCCCATCTGGATGGAGCTGACCACCAGGTAGCTGAGGAAGAACAGGGGCTCGTTCTGCAGATAGGGGAAGGAGAAATTGATCCACACGCTGCCCTGGATCACCAGAATCAGCAGCACCGGCAATCCCGCGGACTGGAAGGTGAACACCAGCACCAGAATCACGAAGACAATGGTCAGGATGCCGATGAGCAGGTTGTCGTTTCCAAAGGAGGAGGAGAGGTCGAAATCGCTGGTAGAGTTGCCCACCAGCAGGGAGTCCTCCGGATAGTACTGCCGCACCACGCCGTGGAGGGTATCCAGGAAGGCGAAGGTCTCCGCCCCCTCCTCGGGCAGGTTCAGCTGGAGGACCATGCGGCTGTAGCGCTCCCCCTTGAGCTGGAGCTGGGCGTCGGTGAGCTGTCCGTGGAGATCCTCGATGGTCTCCGTCATCTCCTCGTCCAGGGAGACGTAGCCCTGGTCCATCATGTCGTAGACATACAGGAACATGTCGATGAGGGGCACGCCGTAGCCGTCCACGCCGGAGACCACCTGGCCGTAGCTCTCCTGATCCACGGCGTAGGCGGAGTATAAAAGCCGGGCCGTCTCAATGTCCAGGTCCGTCATCTCGGCAAACTGCCGGGGGGTGAGCCTGTCCGTGAGGACATAGCCGTCCATGGCGTCCACGTTGGCAAGGCCCAGCGCCGTGTCCGTCTCGGGCAGCTGCTCCAGCTCCCGGAGGAGGCGCCCCTCCCGCTCGTAGTCCCCCTGGGGCACCAGCACCGCCAGGGTGTTCACTCGGCCGAAGGTCCCGTTCACTTTGGCCTGGGCGATCTGGGCCTCGCTCTCCCGGATGGTGGTCAGGTCCGTCTGGCCGTAGGCGTAGGGGCAGCGGTTGGCGAAGATGAAGCCGCCGACGAGGAGGACCACAAACAGGGGCGGCATGATAAACCGGGTTTTCACCGCCAGGCGGCCCCAGGCGGTGATCCTGGGGACGAAGCTGCGGTGGTGGGTGCGGTCGATGAGGGAACTGAAGCTCATCAGCAGCCCGGGCATCAGGGTGAACACAGCCAGGAGGCTCAGCACGATGGACTTCATCAGCACCAGCCCCAGGTCATAGCCGATCTTGAACTGCATGAAGCACATGGCCCCCAGGCCCGAGAGGGTGGTCATGGAGGAGCCGGAGATCTCCGGGATGGCCTTGCTCAGCGCGGCGACGACCGCCTCCCGGGCCTCCAGCCGCTCCCGCTCCTCGGTGTAGCGGTGGCAGAGGATGATGGCGTAGTCGATGGCCAGGGCCAGCTGGAGCACCACCGCCACGGAGTCGGAGACGAAGGAGATCTCCCCGAAGACGAAGTTGGTGCCCTTGTTCATCAGCGCCGCCATGCCGAAGGTCATCAGCAGCACCGGAATCTCCATGTAGGTATGGGAGGTAAAAAGGAGCACCAGCAGGATGATGACCACGGCGATGATCATGACCACCTGCATCTCGGACTCCAGGTTGGCGGAGGCGGAGTCCCCCACGTCGCCGGTGGTATACACGTCGTACCCCTCCAGCAGGTCCCGGAGCCCGTTGAAGGCCTCCAGGCTCACCGGGTCGGAGGCGGTACCGTCGTAGGTGACGGAGAACAGCGCCGCGCCGCCGGTATAGTGATCCGGGGTGTTGTCAAACTCCACGGACTTCACGCCGGGGATGGCCCGGGCCCGCTCCGCCAGGCGATCCGCCTGGGCGTAGGCGATGTTGTCCACCATGATCCGGCTGGAGCCGAAGGTGACGAACTCCTCGTCCATGATGGTCAGCCCCTGCCGGGTCTCGGTGGAGTCCGGCAGGTAGCTGGTCAAATCGTCGTTCACCGCCACCCAGCCGCTGGAAAAGACGCAGAAGATGGCAACGCCTATGTAGATCAGGTAAAACGCCTTGCGTTTGTCCACAATGAAGGACGCAATCCGCTCCATGGGGCTCTGCTTCTCGGAAGCCTCCGGGGTCTGCTTGCTCAAGGCTGAACGCTCCCTTCCCAATTTTTTCTGGAGAGTATCGTACTCCTTTTTTTCAGGAAACGCAAGGGGGTCCTTTCCGGGACGAAAAACCGCGATTCAGGACATTTCGCTTGCGCCGGGGAAAAGGGTGTGGTATAGTAAGACGATTAAACATATGCGGCCGGAAGGCAGAGGTCTTTCGTCAAGGGGTACCCCTTGACGACTTTCCCATGGGAAAGTCGAACCCCTCTGGCCGCAGGGGGAGGACGATTTGGATGAGGAAACGGATATGCGGCCTGCTGACGGCCCTGGCCCTGTGCCTGGCCCTGCTGCCGGGGACGGCCCTGGCGGCGGAGGGCGTGGTTACGATTACGGACAGGTTCGGAGCAGGGAAGGTCGTTTTGCAGTCCGGGAGATTTTATGTTCCCAACAACAGTTTGGGCGTGGCGGAGCGGGACACCGCGCCCGAGGACGGCTACTACCTGACATACGCCGACGGCGTGCTGACCGTCAGCGAAAGAGGCATAAACATACCCGGCTCAATGTCTCTGGGGGGCGACCTGGAAATCCGTGGAGGCGGGCTCTCCTTGACAGCGTTCACAGAAACAGCGCTCTCCCTGAACGGTCATACGCTGACCATGGACCACGCCCTCTTTGTGTCGAGCGAATCGGACAGTGTGGCCGTCTCGGGCGACGGCGGAACGATCCGCTTCCCATCCAATTCAAGCTCCAGCCTCGAAATTCGGAACAGCGGCGGTTTGGCCGCGCAAGAGCTGACAATCGAAAACGCCGCCGAAGCACAGATTGACGGCTACTCCGACAGCGGCGGCGTGGTCGAAAAGCTGACTGTGAAAAACAGTGAAGTCCTTATCTCCCAGTTCAATTCCGGCAATCCCACCATCGTGGAAGCGGACCAGATCAAGGCGGAGGACGGCGGAAAATTCTGGGCCGTTGGCGGGTCGGCCCCCACAAACGACCCCTATTTTCTGGACAAGGTTTCCCTCCCAACCTACTGGACAGCCGGGGTCGGTGGTGAGATGTACTATGAGCCCCCGGCGGCGGCGGGAGACACCGCCACGCTGACCCTGAAAAGCGCCACGTATCAAGAGCAGCTCGATGTTCAAAATAATCCCGTCCAGGTGGTGTTAGAGGGTACGAATGAGCTTGCGAATTTTTCAGCGGCCAGCATAACCCTGACCGGGGACGGCAGCTTCACGGGGAAAATCTCCACCCTGGAAGGCGGGTTTACAAACCACGCCACGGGCGAGGTGAACGCGGTGGTGGCAGTTGGCAGCCGCGGCCCCTTCACCGTATACGGGGAGCGCACGACATCCGATTTTGGCGTACCCAATGTTATAGGTAATGAGATTATTCCTCTGACGGTCACAAGCGGCGCGACGCTGACGGTCGAGGAGGGTAAAGAGCTGGTGATCCAGGATTCCCAGGGGCTGAAAAACCAGGGGACCGTCGTCAATAATGGGACCATACAGTTTGCGCCGGGCTCGTCCGGCACGGCGAGCTTCGGCAAAATCGTCAACGACGGGGTGTTCAGCATCAGCCTGGCGGCGGGCGCCGACACCACGGCCCTCCCGGCGCTCATCAGGAGCCTGGGCCTCACCGGCGGCGGCAAGGTGGAGGCGGTGGACCTGTCGGGCAATCCGGTGGCGTCCTACACCAACGCCGGCGCGCTGATGCTGGATTCGGCGGGGGATTTGGATTTGAGCTCCGCTGACGCAGTGGACGACCCGTCCAAGGGCTACAAGTGGGAGCCGGTGACCGATGACGACGGCAACATTACCAGCGGAACGCTGACCCTGTCCGAAGGCTTCAACGCGGAATCGGTGACCCTCCCCGACGCTACGGTGGAGATCGTGACCCAGGGGGAGAGCGTGATCGAACAATTGACTATATCCACCGGCGGCGTCACGAATAAAACAGACCTGACCCTCTCCGGCGCGGGCCCGCTAAAGCTCCAGCAGCACGTGGAGATCAGCGGGAACCGGAGCAGCGTCACGGTGGCGGCGGGGGCCCGGGTCGAGGTGACCGGCGGCCTCACCGTCAGCGACAGCGGCGTGCGGGACGGAACGGTCACGGTCAATGGGACCCTGACGGCCAGAGCGGAGCGTGGAGCCGCTGTCGTGACCGGAAAGGTCTCCGTGGGCCCCTCCGGCAAGCTGGAGGTCTACGGGGATACGGGCGTACAGCTTGGCGGCATGAGCACCGACGGCGGCGGCAAGGACTTCGCCGGGGCGTTTACCGTCCAGCCCGGCGGGCGCTTTGAGGGAGACTGCGCAGACAGCATTGTCTTCGTCCAGGAGTCCGCCGCCACGCCGTTTGAAGAGAGCCTCCGGGCGGAGGATATCATCTCTATCCCCAGCGGCTATCTGCCCCAGGGGCTTGCGCCGGAGTTCAGCGGTGATAGAAAATCTCTCTCCATTCCCGGCAATGGGCCATTCAACATCAGCTCCGACAACGCGCCCCGGCCTCCCCAGCCCGGCCCCGCGCCGGACCCAGATCCCAAGCCGGAGCCCACGCCGGACCCGGAGCCCTCCGAGCCCTCCTCCGGCGGCGGCGGGTCCTCCGGCGGGTCCTCTTACCGGGGCGGGGGCGGGTCCAACCGGCCCACGGCCTCCATCACGGTGGAGTCCTCGGACCACGGCGAGGTCCTCTCCGACCGCTCCAGCGCGGTGTACGGCGCGCCGGTCACGCTGACGGTCTGGCCGGACCGGGGG
The DNA here is from genome assembly GCA_910587875.1 of uncultured Oscillibacter sp. Classification (GTDB taxonomy): domain Bacteria; phylum Bacillota; class Clostridia; order Oscillospirales; family Oscillospiraceae; genus Oscillibacter. The sequence continues at coordinate 28,969 of CAJUOD010000017.1, forward strand.
TATGCGCTGGAAGAGCTGACGGTCACCGACCGGCAGGGATACCGGATGAAGCTGAGCGAATTGGGCGGCGGGAAGTACGCCTTCACCATGCCCGGCGGGCCCGTGACGGTCCGGGGGACCTTCGCCGCCGTGGAGGAGAAGGGGAATTGCCCCTCCCGGGCCTTCTCGGACCTGGACGCCTCCGCGTGGTACCACGAGGCGGCGGACTTCGTCCTGGAGCGGGGCCTGATGAACGGCTACAGTGACGGGACCTTCCGGCCTGACGGCGTCCTGACCCGGGCCCAGGTGGCCCAGATTCTCTACAATCAGGCGGGCAGGCCCGCCGCTGCGGGCGGCGGCTTTGCCGACGTGGCCCCCGGCGCATGGTGCGCCCCGGCCATCGCCTGGGCGGCGGAGCGGGGTATCGTGAGCGGCTACGCCGGCGGGACCTTCCGCCCCAACGGGCAGATCACCCGGGAGCAGCTGGCGGTGATGCTCTGGCGCTATGCCGGGAGCCCCGCGCCGTCCGGCGGGAGCCTAAGCTTCCCCGACGCGGGCCAGGCGGGGGACTACGCCCGGGAGGCCCTGGCCTGGGCGGCGGAAAGCGGCGTCATGAGCGGCTACGCCGACGGGCGGCTGGCCCCCAAGGGCCCGGTGACCCGGGCCCAGGCGGCGCAGCTGCTGAAGAATTTCGCAAGTCACGGATAACGGGATATACGGAGAAACGGGGCGGAGGATTCCGCCCCGTTTTTCTGCGCCCGGAGCCCTTGCCCTCTCCCCCGCCGTGTGATAAACCTATAGCCGGTAAAAAATTTTTTCCCGGCGGCCGTGGTACTTTTCCCTCCCCCGCCGTTTACTAAGTGAACCGGCGCCAATTCAACCGAAAAGGAGGAGAGCTCTTATGCTTGCCATCTGCCTCGCCATGCTGGAGACCGAACAGGACCAGCGGCGCTTCACGCGGCTGTTCGAGGCTCACGAGAAGAAAATCTACGCGGTGGCCCTGCACATTCTGAAGGACCCCACCCAGGCGGAGGACGCCGCCCAGCAGACCTGGCTCAAGCTGGTGCAAAACTGGGACCGCATCTCCGCCCTGTCCTGGAAGGAGACGGAGGGCTATGCCGTCACCGCCGCCAAGAACTGCGCCCTGGACATGCTCCGCTCGGAGCGGCGGACCGTGGCCTTTCCGGAGGACTGGGACCCGCCTGCCCAGGAGGACGGGCAGGAGGAATACCGCTATCTGATCTCCCTGATCCGCTCCCTGCCGGAAAGCTACCGCCGGATATTGGAGCTCAAGTGCGTGGAGGAGCAGACCAACCGGGAGATCGCCCGGCGGCTCCGCATGAGCGAGCCCGCGGTATCCATGCGGGTCCTGCGGGGCAGGGCCATGCTGAGAGAACGCCTGGAAAAGGAGGGCTACACCTATGACGCAGTTTGATATGCTTTTGCGCCAGGGGCTGATGGACGCCAACCTGGAGCAGTATGAACGGGTCCTCCGAGGCGTGGAGGACAAAGAGCCGGACTTCTCCCCCCGGTATCTCCGGGAGCGGATGCGCCTGCTGGCGGCCCCCCAGGATTGGGAGAGGCGGCGGGCCCGGCCCGCGCCCCGCCGGAGGGGAATCCCCCGGGGCGTCGCCGCGGCTGTCGCGGTCCTCCTGCTCATCACAGCGGCGGCGGCGGTGACCGTTTCCCTGTGGGTCTCCTACTTCGGCGGGCTGGACCAGCGCCAGCAGGAGATTGTGGGCGGCATGGAGATCGGCGGCGAAGAGACAGAGAAGCCGGAGAAAACAGCGGCGGAGAGCCTCCTGCCCCCGCCGGTGGAACACAAAGGCGTGACCATCACACCCCTGCGGCTCCTGGCCGCGAAAAACAAGCTCTACGTGGCCCTGGAAATCCGCGCGCCGGAGGGGACGGTGTTCTCCCCGGAGGACGACTACCAGCTGTTCGACGGGGTGCAGGTGCCCCAGGAGAGGCGGACGGAAATAATTGGATTTTCCGGCGGCTTCACCGTTCTGGAGGCCGGGACCAAGGAGCCCAACGTACTGGTGGGCGTGGCGGATTGGCAGGGGTCCGTCGACGCCGGCGGCTGCTCCTATGTCGTCCGGGCCCTTTACCGGTTCACGCCGGAGGGAGAGCGGGAGACCGTATTCGGGGAGTGGGAAGACGGCCCTGTGGACGCCTGGGAATTCCCCATCCCGGAGGACCTGAACCGTGACCAGCTGCTGGAGCCTCAGGTGGAGGGCCTGACCCAGGAAACGGGCGGGAAGACCATGACCCTGCTGTCCATGAGCGTCTCGCCCCTGGGCATCTGGTGGAAGTACCGCCTGGAGGGGGACGACCTCTGGCCCAAGGCCTCCATGGCCCTGCGGATGAAGGACGGCACCGTCGTGGAGGCGGCCCCGGGCCAGCTGACCATGGGGGACATGGGCACGGGCTGCACGGCCACGGTGGATTTCGCCAAGCCCGTGGACCTCAGCCAGGCGGAGGCCGTGCTGTGGGGGGACGTGGAAATCCCCCTGGAGCAGGAAGACACAAACTGAGAAAGGAAGATCATCATGAAAAAGAGAATCGTATCCATGCTGCTTGCCGCCCTGACGGTGCTGTCGCTGTGCACCTCGGCCCTGGCGGCTCCCAACGGGCAGGCCGTCCCGGGCCGCCGGTGGCGGCGGGACAAGCAAAGCGCCACGGTTTCTTACTACGGCCCGGAGGACGCCGGACAGCCGAAGTACGACCAGCCGCCCGCCTGCCGCCCCTCCTGGCTGCCGGAGGGCTGGGGCCTGGAGGACGTGATGACCGCGGGGGAGGACAACATCTTCATCATCCGACTCTATCGCAAGGGCAGCGCCAATCTGCAATTCATATGTTTTCGTCCCAGCAAAATAGGCTATTTGGGAGCAGCGCTATATGATCAAAACGCCTCCCTTCAAGACCGCAAAGAGGCCCCCGCAGTGGAACTCCAGCAGGTTAAGGTCCAGGGACGCGGCGCGGACTTTTATCAGGCGGGCAGCTCCGCCTATCTGTTCTGGGAGGATCAAAACGGCAGCCTGTACTACCTGAAAGGCGGCCTGGACCGGGCATCCATGATCCAGGCGGCGGAGGGCGTGAAGGAAGACGAGGATCCGGTTCTGCCGGAGTACCGGCTGGGCTGGGAGCCGAAGGGCGCCAAGATTGTCCAGCGGGACGTCCTGCCGGGAGCGGTCATAGTGGAAGCCGACAAGGAGGTTCCGGGTTATGGCGACGTGCCCTGTTACGCCTTTGCCTATTCCTCAGAACCGCTGAGCGCCCCGGAGGGAAAGCCGGAGACGGTGAAGGTGAAGGGTGTGGAGGCCCGGTTCTGGAAGGGCGTCCCCAGCAACGGGACCGCCGGTCACTATCCTTCCGAGAGCGAAATGAGCACCCTCCTCTGGACGGACCCGGAGACGGGGATCCATTTCCGCCTCAAGGGCAGCAAGCTCTCAAGGGCGGACATGCTCCGCATGGCGGAGAGCGTTGTCCAGGCCGAAGCCCCCGCCGTGTAGCCCGGAAGCCGCAGAGACGCCCCGAAGCGCCTCACGCCTCCCCGCTCCACCGCCTCCCCCAGGCGGTGGCCCAGCGTTCGCAGTAAAGGGCGTCGTAGGGAATGCGGCGCGCCCGCCTGTACCTCCCGAAGCCGTGATACCAGACGGCGCTGGGGATTAAGACGGCGATGTAGTACAAGGGGCCCAGGAACAGGCACTGGATCGTGTGCCCGTACTCGTGGACCCGCAGCCCGGGATCCTCCCGATCTCCCAGGAAGACGAAAATCCCCAGGGACAGTCCGCCCCGGCGTCCGGGGAGCCAGGTGACGGCGCTGTTGTGAAACCGCTCCCTGCGGCAGCGGGGGCAGCACAGGAACACCAGCAGCCCCGCCAGGTTGACCGGCAGGCCCCAGGTGAATTGAAGCAGGTAGAAGGCCGCCCTGGGCCAGCCGGAGGCGGCAATGGCCCGGCCTCTGTTCCCCCTGTCCACGATGAAAGCCCCCTCCCCTGTCGATTTCTAAGGACAGCATAGCACAGCTCCTCCGAAAAAGCGAGGGGAATCCGCGCCCCCGCCCGGGGCGAAAATATGGAGCCGTATTTCTTGACATCACCGGGAAAATATACTATTGTTATATGGATATGGTGTCAGAGGCAATTGCGCTCTTTTGCGGGGGCAAACAAGACAATCTCGGGCGGGTGGGAAGAAAATGGAAAACTTTGTCATAGCCTTGGCGTGCTTCGGCATATGCCTGATTTTCGTGGCCCTGCTCCTCCTGATCAACGGAGAAGGGGCCCAGGAGCAGAAGCTGCTGATCTT
>CAJUOD010000018.1 GCA_910587875.1 uncultured Oscillibacter sp.
TGCCCAGGCGGAGAGCGAGTCCATCAGCAAAGCAACGTCCTGGGGCATCCAAAAGATCCGGGAGGCGGGGAAGGTGCCGTTCCAGTACCGGAAGCTGCTGGGCTACCGGCGGGGGCCTGACGGCCAGCCGGAAATCATCACAGAGGAAGCGGAGACGGTAAAGCGTATCTTTCGCCGCTACTTGGACGGGTGTAGCCTGGGCCAGATCAAAGCGGAGCTGGAGAAGGACAAGGTTCCCACCTCCTGCGGGGTTCAGAGCTGGACATATCAGGTGATCCACAACATCCTGGTCAACGGCTGTGCCATAATAGGGGTAAACCAGCAAGCCCTTGTCGCACAAGCGGTTACGCTGATTTAGTCCACCTATGACAGCTTTGATACGACAGGAGGTGACAGTCGAAAGACCATATATTCCGCCGCTGGTTGGGTTTTCACCGGACAAGCACCATATAGTATGCTCGAAAACCATTTACCACCCGAAAATTGACGATTGATGTCAGTTTTCGGGTGGCACTTTTTATTATGTCCATTTTTCTCGAAGCGAGCCCCCTGACGGATTTTTCATCCGTCAAGGGGGCTTTTTCGTTTTGAGACGAAAAGGAGAGGTCAACCATGTCACTGGAACTGGATTACTTTTACGGCAATGAAGCCGAGCAGTACAGTTTCTATCGGATTCCCAAGACTTTGTTCACAGACCGGCGGTTCAAGGGGGTTTCTATGGAAGCCAAGGTGCTGTATGGGCTGATGCTGGACCGTATGGGACTGTCTGTCCGTAACGGCTGGCTGGACAAGGACGGAAAGGTTTATATCTACTTTACTCTGGAGGATGCTGTTGAGATGCTGGACAGCGGCAAGGATAAAGTCATACGGCTGTTTAAGGAACTGGACAAGCCCAATGGGATCGGGCTGATCGAGCGCCGCAAGCAGGGGCAGGGAAAGCCCACGCGGATATACGTCATGAATTTTACTCTGCCACCAGAGCCGGAACAGTTATCTCCAGCTACTCCGTTGGCGCCGCCTGCCCAGACTTCTGAATTTCCGAAGTCTGGACTTCGGGGGGAAGCGGAAGTCTTGACTTCTGAAAAACCGAAGTCAAGACTTCGGCAACAGCGAGGTCAAGACTTCGCAAAACCCGACACTAATAAGACTGATATGAATGATACTGAATTGAGTGATACTGAGTCTTCTATCTATCCCCCTGCCCCCTTATTGCCCTCGCACTCTCGGCGCACGCGGCCGCAGCGGGATAGGATGGGTCAGATGGATGCGTACAGGGAGTTGATCTGTGAAAACATCTCTTATGACCTGCTGCTCCAGGAGAACCCCTACGAGCGTGACCTGATCGATTGCTATGTGGAACTGATGGTGGAGACCTGCTGTACCGGGCGGGAAACCATCCGGGTCAATCAGGAGGACGTGCCAGCCGATGTTGTCCGCAGCCGGCTTCTGAAACTGGACAAGATGCACATCGAGTATGTGATGGAGTGTCTGCGAAACAACACCACGCAGGTCGGGAACATCCGGGCCTATACGCTGTCGGCGCTCTACAACGCCCCTGTAACCATCGGCCAGTATTACGCATCCCAGGTCGCTCACGATATGGCCCAGGAGGTGATGCCGTGAGAATTGGTTTGGTTGAGGTAGACGGACATGAGTTCCCGAACCTGGCCCTTATGCGGTTGTCCGCCTGGCACAAGGCGCGTGGGGATACCGTGGAGTGGTGGAGCGGCTTTGAACACTACGACCGGGTGTATCTGTCAAAGGTGTTCACATTTACGCCGGACTTTTCCACCGTAATCAACGCCGGTGAGGTCATCACCGGCGGGACGGGCTATAAGGACTACCGCTCCCTGCCTCCGGAAGTGGAGGCTACAGCCCCGGATTACAGCATTTATCCGAACTACACAAGGGCTATCGGCTTCTTGACCCGGGGTTGTATTCGCATCTGCCCCTGGTGCATAGTTCCCCGCAAAGAGGGATATATCCATCCAGCGTCTGCCTGGGAGCAAATCAAACGCCCGGACAGCCGGGAGATCATCTTTCTGGACAACAATGTGCTGGCCTCCGACTTCGGACTGGAGCAGATCGATCGCATGGGCGGTCAGAAAATTTGGGTGGACTTCAATCAGGGTTTAGACGCCCGATTGATTACACCGGAGACGGCCAAGCTACTGGCTAGACTCCGCTGGATTCGTTTTGTGCGGATGTCCTGTGATACCAACGCCATGCTCCCTGTGGTGGAACAGGCAGCGGCATATCTCAAAGAAGCCGGGGTTGCAAAATCCCGGCTATGGGCCTATGTGCTGGTTCAGGACGTAGCAGATGCTCACCAGCGGGTGGAGACCCTGCGAGGTATGGGCGTAACGCCTTTTGCACAGCCGTACCGGGACTATGACGGCGGGGAGCCGACAGAGGAACAGCGGCGGTTTGCCCGCTGGGTCAACAACAAGGCAGCGTTTAATAGCTGCTCGTGGAATGATTATTGTGAGGACAGGAGGACCAAAAATGGCATATAAGAAGTTGCAAAAGAGCGTGGAGCAGGATCCCCGCTATCATGATACTTGGCGGCTACTGAAGAAATACCGGGATGTGGTTTGGAGCATGGAGCTGTCCGTCCAGCAGTTGAAGAAAGAATTTGAGTGCGAGTACGGCAGCAGCGTGGATGACTTTCTGGAGTCCGTCTACATGGCCGGCGCCGATTTGAGCGGGACGCAGATTGAGAACCACGCCCGCTGCATCGAGCGGAGCCGGAAGATGCTGGCGCTGGTGAACAGCGCGGTGGAGCTCTTGCGGACGAAGCACAAGAATGGCGAGGCGTACTACTGGATTTTGTACTACACCTTTCTCTCCCCACAGCAGGTGGAGAATATCAACGCCATCATTGAGCAGCTCCAGCCCTACATCCGGGATATCGGCCGCACAACTTATTACCGCAAACGTGAGCAGGCGGTAGAGGCCCTCAGTTCCATCCTGTGGGGATATTCCTCTAAGGACTGCCTTGATTTGCTGTCGGAGGTGTTTCCGCACACAGAGGACGAGGCATAGGGGAAAGCACCAGCCCGTGCGGTTCATTTACGCCGCACGGGCTGTCCTTATTTTGTGAGAATGGCTTTACCATCTGCTGGTTAGTATGATATACTATGAAAAATAAAACATCCTGGAGGTGTATTCACAATGGCAGACAGCAAAGATGATGGCTTGATTCCTATTCCTGAACCTTACTCCCGGCGCAGGCTGAATGCGCTCTACCGTGAGATTCCCCTCCCGGATATAGTTTCACGGATGCTACGTAAATACTTCAACGCAATGGCGAATCTATATGGGATTATTCCGCTCCGAAAGGCCTTTGAAATCATCCAGGAGCAAAACCACAGTCGTTTCACGCAGGAAGAACTGTTAGCGTTTGCGGAAATTGCCCGCCATGAGGAAGAGGACTACTACATCCTGGGTCTGGACGAGTTATACACGGACGGCAAACTGGGTAGCCCCTTGGATCGAGAAATAATTGATGTATTCTTGCTGGATGGAGATATATCCGCTTACCACGAAACGCTGCGGTCACAACACAGCAAACCTTATTACATCCCGCCGAAAAAAGAATTGCTCAAATACGATGATATGTTCTACTGCGAGCCGACACCGGAGCATAAGGCTTTTATGGTGGTGATTTCCAGTAAAACAGGAAATCATAATTTAGATCAGGCAGTCTTTGCGGACTTTATTATGAAAATGCGCATTACATCCACATCCTTCCCCAATGTGATGGACGAAGCAACCCGGCTGGGGCTTCAGTTCAACGGCGAGGCAGACATTAACCGTTTTCTTTCGGTTTATAACAATTTCCAGAATAACTGCCGTATGCAGCGCAACCGGGGCCATACGCCCCGCGAAATCATGGAGATGGTTCCGCCAGAGGAGCGCATACCGAAATCTCTGTCCTTTGGCCCCAATATCCGCAAGGCATTGGCAGACAGGACAATGAATGTCGAGGAACTGCGGCAAGGCATCTTGACTATGGATAACATCCCCAGTGAGGAACTGCGTTTTGATATGCTCCGCCAAATTGCGGAGATCACCGGTAGCGCGCTGCCCCAACAGGCGCATAAGCAGAAAATCGGCCGCAACGATCCCTGCCCCTGCGGCAGCGGCAAGAAATATAAGAAGTGCTGTGGGCGATAGGGAGGCTGTACTATATGAAAATCAAGCTGGCGCAGGTCATCTTTGCGGTTGAATCGGCTTCGGAGGCATTCCAGGAATACTTTGATACCCAAACCGGGCAGAGCGTAGCTCTGGCAGACCCCGATATTACCGGGGAACGGGACGAAGAGCTTGCGGATTTAATCATAAATTTCCCGGGCCGGTTTCTTCCATTCCCCAGCAAGTACGAGATCCATGAATACCGCATTATGGCTGATTTTGTGGACGAACTACGCCCCGGCGCGGCTCGTGAAGAATTGGCCGGAGCTATCCGAGGCAAGGGCGCGTTCCGCAGGTTCAAGAACGGCATCCGCTATCATCGCCTGGAACAGCAATGGTACGATTATCTGGCCCAGGCCCAGCGGGAGATTGCCATTCGCTGGTGTAAGGAAAACAATCTGGAATATGAGGAAGACGACACCTAAAATAAAGGGGTCTATGCTTTCGGACAAACAGGAGGAAATTGTACATGGGACCGGGAGTGATTACAGCGGATCTCCACGGAAAGAATGCCTACCAGGCCAAGGTGACGGTGGAGGCACTGCTCCGCCGCGCTGACAGGGCTACTTACCGTCTCCGCCTGATTCACGGTTGCCATGGCGGAACCGCTCTGCGGGATTTTATCCGAGAAACCTATTCCCACCATCCGCAGGTGCAGAGACTCGTGTTCTCCCCTGATGGCGGGGTCACGGAATTGGTACTCAGAGAGTTTTAATTCATGGTAGTACAAAATTAGGACGGTTTTGGGACTGAATTAGGACGGCTTTGGAATTGACATGGGAATCTATATATGTTAAGATAATCATGCTCAAAACTGTAATCACAAACGAAAACGGCTATGGAGGGACGCTGAAAGGCGTCCTTTTTTCGTCCCTCCACAGCAGCCAGGCGGCGTCCAAAAGTTGGTCGCCGCTTTCGTTTTCGGCGGAAAAACGAAAAGGAGGCATCTATTTGAACCCCAAAAATGTTCCCCCCGTCAAAAAGCCGGAGAACAAGCTGAAGAGACACATTGACTGCGGACGCATCCTCTATACGGCGTTTCTCTGTATGTGCATGGCTTCTATGCTCTGCCTGCCGGCCTTTGCCGCCGGCACCACTATTTGGACTAAAGCCAGCGAAGTCATGAAAGACGTCTACACTCAGGTCCTTGGTATCTCTACCATCGCGGCTGTGGTTACGGCGGCTGTGGCCCTGCTGATGATGAACTTTTCCCGCTCTGGACGGACGGTGGATGAATCCCGTGCTTGGCTCAAACGCATCATCGTCACATGGATTATCCTGAACTCCCTCGGCTTCATCATGAGCTATGTCACTCCCTTCTTCTCCGGCGGCCAGTACACGCCGTAAGGGCTTATGGGTATCTTAGATGGCATAGTGGAGTGGATCGCGGAACAAATCATGTACGGCCTGGATATGATTAACACATCAGTTTTGGGCGCGCTGGGCTGCGACATGAGCGTGTTTCTGCGATACTTCCCTGCTGCCGAAACCATGTATGAGAGTTTTGTCGCTCTGGCTATCGGGCTGATTCTGCTGCTGTGGGTTTGGAACCTGTTCAAAAACTTTGGACTGGGTGCCGGCTCCGAGGCGGAGGACCCCATCAAACTGAGCATCCGCTCTATCCTGTTCATCCTGCTGGCCTATTATTCCGACCAAATCGTGGACATTGCGCTAACTATCGGCGGAACGCCCTACAACTGGATTATGACCGCATCCCTGCCCAGCCTGGACTTCGCCAGCTTTAACTCGGTGCTGCTCACCATCATCGGGGTCTGCGCCAACGGCGGCGTCGCTCTCATTGTACTGATCCTGCTTCTGGTGCTGGCATGGAACTACCTGAAACTGCTGTGTGAGGCGGCGGAGCGGTATGTGCTGTTAGGGGTGCTGGTCTTTACGGCTCCTGTCGCTTTCGCTATGGGTGCGTCTCAGGCCACCTCCAACATTTTCAAAAGTTGGTGCCGGATGTTCGCGGGACAGCTCTTTTTGTTGGTCATGAACGCCTGGTGCCTGCGGCTGTTCGTCAGCATGGTAGGCGCGTTTATCGCAAATCCACTATCCCTGTAAAGGAGGACTCAAAACGAAAAAGAGAATATTCTTCACGTTGCTGCTGGTATCTCTGCTGGCGGCTTTTTTATGTGTCCCGGCTTTCGCCGTTACAGAGGCAGAAGTGGAGGCGCAGGTGGCGGCCTCCAGCAAGTCGGAGGTTACCGGGAATGTGCTGATCTGGTTTCTGTGCGCCGTGGCTTTCCTCAAGGTATCACAGAAGATCGACAGCTTCATGGCAACCCTTGGTGTCAACGTGGGCCGCACAGGCGGCTCCCTGCTGGCTGAGGCTATGCTCACCATGCGGGCAGTTACAATGGTTGCAGGCGGCAAAGGCGGTGCCGGTACCAATCGGGCCGGAGCTGCCTCCAGCGGAAAGGCTGGAACAACCAGCGGATCCGGAATGTCAGGTTTTTTCAAGGGCGGATTGATTGGTATGGCTAGCCGCCATGTTACCAACAGCGCAATCAAGACCGCCACCTCTCAGACCTCCGCCGTCCACACCGCCCAGTCCAGTGTACGGCAGGCTACAGCGGCGGTCACGCCAGAGGCACCATCGGGGGTGGGACCTTCGGTCAACAACGATATTCACACTGGTGGGGTCAATCTCCAAACTGAAGGCAGTGCCACAGCCGGCTCATCCCCACAAGAAGGCGTTATTGTGACCGATGCCACTCCTCCACCCGTTGCTGCGCAGAGTGATGGTCAGGTTTCCGCCGCAGACCAGGCCAGCGGTACGGTGCTGAACATTCCTCTGGCAGACAGTTCTATCCCGGACAGCTCTATTCCCGATGGGTCCATCCCCGCCGAGGCGGCTCCCATCGTTTCTCCGGGTGAGAGCGTTTCCACTGCGGAAAGTATATCTATATCCGATAGCGGCGCTGCCTTTAGTGTTCCCCAGAGCGGCGGCACAATGCTGAACATTCCTCCGGCAGACGGTTCTATCCCATACGGCTCTACTCTTGATGGTTCCGTCCCAACCGAAGCGGCTCCCATTGTTTCTCCGAATGAGAGCGTTTCCGTTGCGGAAAATATATCTGTATCTGATGGCGGCATTGCCCTGAATGTTCCCCAGGGTGAGGGTGCGGCCCTTATCGGAGCAGGCAACGGTCCCGTTCAGGAGGGCGTAATCGTCACCGCCAGCGACCAGCAGACCAACACGCAGAGCTCCACGGATACGCAAAATGTGCAGAAGTCCTCCGTTGTAGAACGTTCCCACACCGTCCGCAACCACACAAAACCCGTACAAACCGGCATCCCCAGCTTGGGCGGCGCCATTTTCTCAAAATCTCTGGTTGCGGGGGGCAGTTTTGCCAATGATGTTATCGGCACAGTGGCCCGGGGCGAGGTAGCCGGCAGAATTACTGGCGATATGGCGGCCCAGTCTCTGCAATCTTACTTGGGGTATACCGCAGAAGGTAAAATTCCCCCCATTTTTTCCAATACAGAAATTGGAGGCGGGAGAATTTCAGGCTATGTATCCACACCTGAACATCCGCAGCCGATTGCGTTTGGTATGTATCATGCAGAGCAGTATATGGAACCAACAGGCACTTTTTCAAAGGTCCGCTCTGCGGATGGGACACTTTGGTATACACAGATGCCCCAGGATGTAGTGGAGCGCAAACCGTATATGGCTTCGGACGATAAAGTGGCTTACCAGGAGCGCATCATTAAAAAACTCCCCGACCCACCCAAGCGTAAGGATCGGGTATAAGGAGGTCCTATGCGTCAAGAAGAACGGGATACTTATCTAATCCCACCTAATTTCATTGAGGGAGGCACCCTGATGGGCGGGATGTTCAAGACCCGCAACGCCATTGAAGCGGGCATCCTAGGGGCGCTGACCGCCCTCCCGGTGCTTAATCTGGGAATCTCCCTCACTATGCGCATCATCATTCTCTGCCTGACTACTCTGCCTCTGGTGCTGCTGGCCCTCATTGGGGTGGGCGGCGGAAGCTTGTCTGAGTTCATCCTGCAATTTTTCAGTTTTCTTCGCAATCGCCGGGTGCTGGACAGGAAGGGCGAGAGTAAAAAGGGGCTTCTTCCCAGCTGGACGCAGAGGAAAGAAAAAACAAGGCTGGAAGATGTAGAAGAACTGCCCAAAAGCCGTAGCCGGTTGCAGGTAGACCTTAAAGGCCGGAAAGTGGATCAGTTCAAAACCTTTCTGGCCCCGGAGGTCAAGCCTCTCAACCCACTGGCGGATTATGTGCCTATCGAAAAGATAGAGCATGGGGTCATTTTCACCAAAGACCACCGTTATGTGAAAGTGGTTGAGGTTATCCCAGTAAACTTCCTCCTGCGTAGCGCCCAGGAGCAGCGGAACATCATCTACTCCTTTATCAGCTACCTGAAAATCGCTCCTGTAAAGGTACAGTTTAAGGTGCTGACCAAGCGGGCGGACATTGACCGCCATGTGCAGACCGTGCGGCAGGAACTGGCCCAGGAGACCAATGCGCACTGCCGGGAGTTGCAGGAGGACTATCTGCGGCTGATCCGACAGCTTGGCTCCCGTGAGGCCATCACCCGGCGGTTCTTCCTGATTTTCGAGCATGAACCGCTGCCCGGCGCCAAGCGGGGCCACGAGGAAGAGGAGGCCATCGCCTCCCTCCAGACCGCCGCCCGGACAGCGGCCAACTACCTCCGTCAATGCGGAAACACTGTGGTACTAAACCATGAGGATGAGAACGAGGCCACAGCGGAAATTCTGTACCATGTCCTCTGCCGCGCCGAGAGCAACGACAAGCCCTTTGCCGGGAAGATTAAGCAGGTGGCGGCGGAGTATATGGCCGCCGGCCGGTCGCTGGAGGAAATCCCAGTCAATGAGTTCTATGCCCCCTCCCAAATCGACCTGTCTCACGGGCGGCATATCTGTATTGACGGCATGTACTATGCCTATCTGCTGATTCCGTCTGGTGGCTACAAGGCCCAAGTGCCTGCCGGCTGGCTCAGCCTGCTGGTGAACGCCGGGGACGGCATCGACTTGGATATGTTCCTGACCCGTCAGCCCAAAGACCGCATGATCCGCAAACTGGGCCAGCAGCTCCGCATCAACCGCAGCAAAATCAAGGAGACCAGCGATACCAATACGGACTTCGACGACTTGGATGGGGCCATCCGTAGCGGCTACTTCCTAAAGGACGGCTTATCCAACAACGAGGACTTCTACTACCTCAATCTGCTGGTGACCATCACCGCCTCTAATGTAGAGGACCTGGAGTGGAAATGCGCGGAGATGAAAAAGCTGCTACTCAGTCAGGATATGGACGTTCAGCCCTGTTCTTTCTGTGAGGAGCAGGCTTTTTTATCCTCACTGCCGCTGGCATCTCTGGAAAAGCACCTCTATGAGCGATCTCGGCGTAATGTCCTGACCTTGGGTGCGGCCAGTTGCTACCCCTTCACCAGTTATGAAATGTGTGACGACAACGGTATTCTGCTGGGGGTCAACAAGCATAACAACTCTCTTATCATCGTGGACATCTTTGATTCCCGAGTCTACAAGAACGCCAACATCGCCATTTTGGGCACCAGCGGTGCGGGAAAGAGCTTTACCATGCAGTTGATGGCGACCCGGATGCGGCGCAAGGGCATCCAGGTATTCATCGTGGCTCCGTTAAAGGGCCATGAATTCCACCGGGCCTGCTCCAACATCGGCGGGGAGTTCATTCAGATATCTCCCGCCTCCAAAAACTGCATCAATGTCATGGAAATCCGTAAGGTGGACAAGTCAGTGGATGAACTGCTGGACGGCCCAGGCGTGGAGAAGTCTCTGCTGGCGGCAAAAATCCAACGGCTCCACATCTTTTTCTCCCTGCTGATTCCCGACATGACCCATGAGGAGCGGCAGCTTTTGGATGATGCTATGATCCGCACCTACGCCCTCAAAGGCATCACCCATGAGAACGGCACTCTGGATGACCCGAATGCCCCTGGCCACTATCGGTCAATGCCGGTATTGGGCGACCTCTATGAGGTGCTGAAGCAGTCCGCCGAGACCAAGCGGCTGGCGAATATCATCAACCGTCTGGTCAACGGCTCTGCCCGGACATTCAACCAGCAGACCAACGTATCTCTGGATAACAAATACACGGTGCTGGATATCTCTGAACTGACAGGCGACCTGTTGACAGTGGGGATGTTCGTGGCGCTGGATTACGTTTGGGACAAGGCCAAGGAGAACCGTACCGAGGAGAAGGCTATCTTCATCGACGAGTGCTGGCAGCTCATCGGGGCCAACAGCAACCGTTTGGCGGCGGAGTTTGTTTTGGAGATTTTCAAGATCATTCGCGGCTACGGCGGCTCCGCTATCTGCGCTACCCAGGACATCAACGACTTCTTCGCTTTGGAAGATGGCAAGTACGGCAAAGGCATCATCAACAACGCCAAGACCAAGATCCTGCTCAACCTGGAGGACGAGGAAGCCCGGCGTGTCCAATCCCTGCTCCACCTGTCTGAGGCGGAAGTCATGGAGATTACCCACTTTGAACGGGGCAGCGGCCTTATCAGCACCAACAATAACAATGTGACGGTGGAAATCAAGTGCAGCCAGATGGAGAAGGAGCTGATCACCACCGACCGGAGGGAGTTGCAAGAGCTGCTGGACAAGACCCAGGCCGCGCCGCCTGTGGCGTAAAGCGGAGCGTATACGGTGTTAATGCGAGGGCTATTTTTTAATGCGTTTTTTATACGGTCCGTATGCGGAAAACCGCCTCGGCAATAGCTGTGGCGGTTCCGCTGTGCGATTTTTATACGGCGCTAATACGATTTTACGAGGTGAATGATTATGATGAAAACCCGTGAACAGGTCTATGGCCGGGAGGCAGCGGCTATCCTGCGGGATATTTCCATGTACCGGGTGTTGACTGCGGAACAGATCCTGCGCCTGCATCCGGGGAAAGACGCCAAGGAGCGGAATAAGATCCGGAATCTGCTGACCTACCTGGTGAAGCAGCAGCGGGCTTGGCTCTCCGAAGATGAGCGGTTCTATCTCGCGGCCCCGGATGCCCTGGAGGACATGGACCGGGGCCTTTTCGCTGCGGTATGGGTGCTGGCGGACTTTGCGGATGAAGTGGAGTATCATTCCGTTGGCGATTTCCCGGCCAAAATTATCTTTTTCGCCGGCGGTGAAATCTACGAGATCGTCCACGCCGCCCAGGGCAAAGAAGTTCTGATGTCCCACGTGCTTTCCGATCCCGGCGAGCAGCCCTCCCGCTACCTTGTGCTGGTGGATGATGCTTCTCAGATTGCGGAGCTGCAAATCCCCCATGCCAGCGGCTACTGCACCGTATCCCCGGAAGGGCAGGTGCAATATTACCAGAAAGAATGAGGTGAACCATTGAACCGAAGCACCGTTTCCCGGCGGATATCGTCCATTCTGGATGATATTCAGCGTCTGACCAACGCACTGTACGCCATGAATACCACCGATCTTCAGCGATACCCGGACAATTACGAAGTATTGTCCATTGACGCCGCCCTCCGAGCGGAGGGCATCGCCTGTCGGCTGCGCCATCTCATCTACGCCAGCACGACCACACCAAAGACGGAGTATCTGACCTCCGCGGCCAACACGCAGGGCATCTCAGTGCGCTGTAAGGACGGCGTTTTTGAGGTTACGCTGCCTGCTCTGCTCCCAAAACGTAAAATGTGGCAGAGCGGCGAATATCTGTTGGAGCCGTTGGGGGCGGCTTTGACCCAGTACGCAAGGGGTCATCCCCTTCCCCGGTTCCGGCACTGCCTGATTGCTTTCTCCCATATCTACGACCAGGAGTTGCCGGAGCGCCGCATCAGAGACTACGACAATCTGGAGCTGAAGCAGATCCAGGATGTGGTTGCCGCTTTTGTTCTGACAGACGATACCGGAGGCCTCTGTGATACCTACCACACAACAGAGTTGGGCGCGGTAGATTGTACCCGAATTTCCATCATGGAGACGTCCCGTTTCCTGGCGTGGCTGGCCGAAAAAGAAATCCTCTGAAAGAGGCCGAAAGAGGGCAAAACAGGGGTCCCATTTAGGCCCTTTTGAGGTGTTCCGTTTTGGGACCCCAGGTCCACCGCCAAAAACGCTTGCAGCGCAAGGAGTTTTGGCCGCTTACGCTGAGTGCGGAAACGCCCAGGTTATACGGACCCTGGGCGTTGAGATTACTGAAATAGGAGGTGTCGCAACTTGCCAGACCAAGTGACAAAACTCCCTGCCCCGGATACGCTGCCCGACCTCCTTTTGACTCTCGTTGCCCTCTCTGGCGAGTTCCCAACCAATCTGGTGAACAGTCTCCCCAGTACGAAAGCATACCGGCAGAAAGTCATCAAGCGGTTAAAGAAACAGATGCTGATCTATGCCTATTCGCAAAACGGCCTTCGCGGTCTGCGCCTGACTGCCGATGCCAAAAGCCTTCTTTCCGCTGACAGGCCAGAGCGGTTTGCCTCTCTCTTTACCGGCGATACGGTAACAAACGCACCTAAATATTCCGTTCCCCATCGCCTGCGCCTCCATCGGATGGCTGAGGTGCTGGTTACGATGCACAATGCAGGAGTGTCGGTATTTCCATGGGAAAAGACAGCCGTGTTTCAACCCTCGCCGCCCCTGGGCCATACTCATATTACTCAGCCTGCCTATTACAGCTCCCGTGAGGTCAAAGAGGTCGGGCCGCAATCATCCATCATACGCGGTTCCCGTTCAACCGGCGTCTTGCTATCGGACGGCGGTATTTTTATTGCCTACAACACCGGCCCATTCCAGATGAAGTGGGAGTACAAGGCCGAGATGCGGATTAAGTTTCTGCTGCAAACGGAAGTCTGCCGACAGCGGCTCCCGGCGCAATTCATGGATGTTGGAGTGGACGCGGTTGTGTTTGGCACGGATATGGAGCGGCTGGGTGCGCTGATGGGTGTAGGCGATGGCCTGTCCCACAACAACTTTGTGCTGCATGGCGGCTTTGAGCATTTCTATTTCTTCCCAGGTGACCACAAAGGAAATGCGTTGGTGCGTCTGCTCTGCAACGGCGAACTTCGTGTCTCTTTGGACACTCTGCTTTTGAGCGGCCTTCATCCGCCGAACCCCGGCCTGCCGATGGAGAATGACGGATTGGAAGGCGATACCCCCGTCCTCTTTGGCTATCTCTGTGATATGCCTCGGCTCAGGCGCTTTGATAATGCGTTGTCTATCCACGAAAAGGACGGCATCGTCATTTGCTTTGACTTCCAGGAGGAGGCGTACCGCCGCTGCCTTGGCCCTCGTATCCAACTTCAATGTCTTGACCTTGAGGCAGTAGAAAGGAGTGTGTTTCCATCTCTCGAAAAGAAATGATCAAGCTCGCCATTATCCTGCCTGTCGCTCTGATTGCTCTGCTCTATGGCGGCGGCTACATCGGTCAGTTCATCTACAATTATCAGGTCTGGGAGGCGGCAGGTGGCGTGTTCGGTACCTCTCCCCAGTTCCCAAGCGGCAATTTTTTCGCCTGTATCGCCGCCGCCTTTCACTTTCCCTATGGCTTGTACGGCATAGGCTTCTGCGTGGGGGCGTTGGCTGTCCTGATTTTCATGGTCATGCGGATGGGATACAGCGAGACCGGCGAGTATGACCGAGACCGCAACCTGATCTACTCCAACAAAGGCACCTACGGCACAGCGGGCTTTATGTCCAAAAAGGAGCTGAAGGGTGTCTTGGATCTGGTTCCCAATATCCGCAAACACCCCGGCATCATCCTGGGGGAGTTGGACGGCCAGGTGGTATGTGTCCCGGAGAAGACCCGGTTCAATGGGAATCTGGCTGTGTACGGGGCCAGCGGCTCCAAAAAGACGCGGGCGTTCTGTATGAATATGATTCTCCAGACGGTCGCCCGGCGGCACTCTCTTATAATCTGTGACCCAAAATCGGAACTCTATGAAAAATCCAGCCAGTATCTTCGAGACAAGGGCTATACGGTGAAGGTGTTCAATCTGGTCACCCCCTCCTGCTCGGATTCCTGGAACTGTCTGGCGGAGATCAATGGTCAGGAACTGATGGCACAGCTTTTCTGTGATGTCATCATCAAAAATACTGGCAGTGCCAAGGGAGACCACTTCTGGGACAACGCTGAAATGAATCTGTTGAAAGCCTTGGTTCTCTATGTGGAGCGGGGCTACCCGGAAGAGAAAAAGAACATTGGTGAGGTCTACAAGCTATTGACGCAGAGCAGTGAGAAGGAGCTGAATGCCCTTTTTGATGTGCTGCCCGTCACCCACCCGGCTAAATCCCCCTACAGCATCTTCAAGCAGTCCGGCGAGAATGTCCGGGGCGGCGTCATCATCGGTCTGGGGTCCCGGCTCCAGGTATTTCAGAACAGCGATATTCGGGAAATCACCGGCCATACGGAGATTGACATGGAGCTGCCGGGTAAAGAACCCTGTGCCTATTTCTGTATCACCAGCGACCAGGACAGCACCTTTGACTTTTTGTCCTCGCTGTTTTTGTCCTTTGTTTTTATCCGGCTGGTACGCTATGCCGATCAGGAATGTCCCGGCGGGGCACTGCCTGTTCCCGTCCATGTACTGGGTGAGGAATTATGTGCCTGCGGCGTTATCCCTGACCTTTCCCGCAAAATCTCAGTCATCCGTTCCCGGAACATCTCTATGTCCTGTGTATTCCAGAACCTCGCGGGACTCCAGAACCGCTACCCACTGAACCAGTGGCAGGAGATACTGGGCAACTGCGATGTGACGCTGTTCCTTGGCTGCACCGATGC
The DNA here is from genome assembly GCA_910587875.1 of uncultured Oscillibacter sp. Taxonomy (GTDB): domain Bacteria; phylum Bacillota; class Clostridia; order Oscillospirales; family Oscillospiraceae; genus Oscillibacter. The sequence continues at coordinate 14,964 of CAJUOD010000018.1, forward strand.
CCTGACAGCGGATTTCATCTCCCAGCGAACGGGTGAGGCAAGTATTTCCGTAACCAGCAAGGCCAAGCAGCTGGGGACCTGGCGCATTTCCAACTATACCCCGGAATACCGGGAGACCAGCGGCGTCGGCAAGCGCAGGCTGATGACGATGGATGAGGTGCTGCGCATGGATGTGGACCGCGCCCTGGTGATTATCCGGGGCAAAAATGTATTGGAGGTGGATAAGTACGACTACTCAAAGCATCCGGAAGCTAAGAAGCTGCGGCCCAGCAAGGCCTCCGCCCATGTCCCTGACTGGCGTGTAGCCCAGGAGAAGAACAAGCAGCCCAAGCCTCCCGCCAAGAAAGCCGCTCCGACAGGGAACCCGGCACAAGGGACGGTCCGGCAGGGCGAAGAGATGGTGGAGCCGTCTGCTCCTCCGGCAGGCAGAACGCAAAAGAAACCAGCAGTGCCCAAAACTCCAGCAAAGCGGCAGAGGCAATCACCGCAGGCAAAGAGGACAGCTTCTCATCCCAAAGAGGAAGAACAGCCCTCTGTTTCCTCTCAGCCGGCGGCGGATGAAGAACAGCCGGTGCCGGCTTCTACAGAAACAACAGGAACAACTCGGGTCGTGACTGCGACCAGAGATTCCATATTCGTTAGACCGAAATCAAAATGTGAAGAGGAGGAATAATTTCACAATGCCAAGGAAAAAAACTGTACCCATTCCTGAAGAGCAGGAACTGACTGAGCAGACTGGCCTTCCCGCTGATACCGGCGGAATGGAGGCCGAAGCCGCCCCGGAAACCGGGATGACTGATTTTTCCCCCAGCGATGATCCTTTCTCCGGCGGCGATGCCGGCGTTTGGGAGGAAGGCGGCGGCGATGTTCCGCACGATGACGCCGATGGTGGTATCGCCCCTGCTGACCCGGAGGCCGATGTAACCGAAAACGGGGCTGAGGAACCCGACGCTGGTTCCATGGGCGATGAAACCGACGGCGAAGCCCAGGACGGGGAATTTCCCGCAGAGGATGTGTCTTCTGATGGTGGGAGCGTCCCCCAGGATGATGTACCTTTCGACGGTGAACCGGAAGAGTCTGACCCTGAGTACGACTCTTTACTCCAGGAATGGGGTGAAGCGAGTGTCTCCCCGGACGGTGAGGCAGGAGTCGGCGATGACCCGCTGACGCTGGCACCGCCGCCCGGTGAGGAGCCGGATGTTCCTGCCCCAGAGGACACTTTTGCGGAGGATACGCCGCCCAGGGAGGCACGCCCCCGGAGACGCCGCGAGGCCGCCGCATCTCTCTCTGCCTCTCGCCGCACGGCTGACCGTGAGCGGGTGCTGACCATCGAGGCCCGGGATGAGGTGCAAACCGAGGCGGAGCGGGAGGCCATCATCTGGCATGAAATCCAGAACGCCGACTGGACGCGCCGCATCCTCACTGGTACGCTGGATGGAGTGGAGCAGACGGAATCCGGCCTGACCCTGGCGGTGGTCAACTACAAGGGCTTCCGGGTGGCGATTCCCCTTAAAGAGATGCTGCTCTACCCTGGCAAACTGCCCACCGGCCCGGAGTACATGGAGACCATGGCCCGTCTGCGCCGCATCCTCATGGTCCGGCTGGGTTCTGAGATTGACTTCGTGGTGAAGGGCCACGACAACAAGAGCCGCAGTGCTGTGGGCAGCCGCAAGGACGCCATGTACCGCAAACGGCAGAGTTTCTATCTGGACAGGGATGAGATGGGCGAGCCCATGATCTACGAGGGCCGGGTGGTGCAGGCCCGGGTGGTGGCGGTCTCCGAGAAGATCATCCGTGTGGAGGTCTTTGGCGTGGAGTGCGCTATCGTGGCCCGCGGGCTGTCCCGCTCTTGGATGGGCGACGCCACCGAGAAGTACAGCGTAGGCGACCGTATTCTGGTACGTGTCCTCAAGATCAGCGGCAGCACCGTGGAGAATCTGGCGATTACGGCGGATGTGCGCAGTGTGTCCAACGGCACCGACCATGATAATCTGAAAAAGTGCGTGGTCCAGGGCCGCTACGCTGGGCGGGTTACCGACATCCGGGGCGGCGTGGTGTTTATCCGGCTGAACAATGGGGTCAACGCCATCGCCCACTCCTGCTATGACCGCCGCACCCCCGGCAAGCGGGACGATGTGAGTTTTTCCGTCACCCGGCTGGACCCGGAGCAGGGCGTGGCGGTCGGCATCATCACAAGGATCATCAAACAAAATTTGTAAAGGAGAGGGCCTATGAAGCATTTGAAGCGTCTGGCGCTGTCTTTGCTGCTGGTACTGTCCATAACAGTCACCGCCATGGCCGCTGAGGTTCCGGTAAGTCTGGTAGTGGAAAACCTGAACGGCCAGCAGCGCATCGTCAAGACCTATGAGCTTCCCCCCGGGACAGACCCGGAGACACTGAAGGAGCCGTCGTTTGAGTACGACGGCTTCACTTATACCTGGGCCTACACCACCAAGGAGGAGCACACCTTCCTGGAGACCAAAGCGGTAACCGAGAAGGTCACAGTGGAGACGGTCAAAAAGGACCTGAACGTGGTCCTGGAGCAGCTGGCCCCCAGCATCCCCTATGACGATGGGGAGTTTAGCGGCGAGCTGACTTTGGATCACACCACCATCACCACCGAGGCGGCGGGCTATACCACCAAGAGCGGGAAGGTTACCGCCACCAAAACCATTGGGCCGCTGGACCGCAACGATATGTCCTACGTTCCGGCTACCACAGTCAAGGACGGCAGAACGCTCAATCTGGTCAATGTGGAGTGGCAGGTCATCGGGACGGACCTGGTTGGGGACGCTCTGGCCCCTGCCTCCTATCAGGCGGTAGCGACCTATTCCGCGTCCACCAGCAGTCAGGTAGCCACAGGCTATGTCTCCACCGCAGAGTATAAAGGAACGGTGACCGCCTCTGGCGTGAGCAGCATCACTTATACAGTGGTCTACACCGGAGCGGAGATCGTGCCCGAGACACCGCAGCCTACCGAACAGCCGGACAAAAAACCGGGCAGTCTGTTCGGCGGGAATGTGGCCGCTATCGGCGGTACGATCCTGCTGGTGCTGCTGCTTGCGGCGCTGGCTGGAGCGGGCGGCTATCTGTTCCTGCACAGGAAGAATGTCTATGTCTACATTCCGGGCGACAGGCCCCGGGATTACAAGCTGATCGCCAAGTTCCGGGCGGAACCTCAGCGGCCGGAGATAGACATTACCGGTCTGGACCCCTACCCGGAAAGCATCATCGCGGTGGAGATCAAGCGTCCCCTGGCAAAAAAGCTGCTGGGCCAGACCTTCACCGTCCATCATCGCGGAGCGGATTATGCCTACACCGTTCTTCAGGACCGTCCTGGGGACTGGCATGAGTTCGACCCTACCGAGGAAAAGGAGGAATCTATTTGAAGCACATCAAAATGTTTGCCGGGCTGATGCTGTCCGCTGTGGCGGCGCTGTGCATGAGCGTCCCGGCCTTTGCGTCGGACTACTCGTTCACCACAGACGCCCCCCAGGACTACTACAAGAGCACCAGCTATGAGGACGTCTACGGCTCCCAGTACAACTACGGGGGCCGGAATGTGGTGGACTACCAGGTGCCGGAGCTGGAGTACGGCGTTCAGAGCACCACCATGACCGGCGTGATGGAGCGCACCATGCTCCCCGGCCTCCAGCAGACGGTGGCGACTGGAGGCGGCGGCTACGGCGTGGCCGGGGGCGGCCCCATCACCGTACTCACCGAGGCCACCGGAACGGGCGGCTCCGGTTCCACTTCGACCACCACCCCCACGACGCCCACCCTGCCCACCACTCCCAGCTATCAGCAGCCGGCCTACACCAGCGTGGAGGGCATGGCCTACAAGGACGGCAGCATCGGCACTGTCAAAATTCCCTCGCTGAAAATCAACATGAAGGTCTGGGAGGGCGAGACCGACGCCAGCATGAAAAAGGGCCTGGGCCATTACAGCTCTACCTCCGCCTGGGATGGAAATGTGGCAATGTGTGGACACAACCGGGGGAGCAAGTATGTGATCGGTTCCATCAAGGACCTGGAGCAGGGCGACACCATCACCTACACCACGATCTACGGCACCCGCACCTATCAGGTCACCACCGTGAAGGTCATCTCCAACACGGATTGGAGCTACCTCCAGTCCACCGCCGACAACCGCATTACCCTCACCACCTGTCTGGCCGACCACCCGGAGAGCCGGGTGCTGGTCCAGGCCGTAGAAAAAAAGTAAAAAAACTTGTTGAAAAACCTCTGTGTATTTTCGTATAAAGTAGTATAATCATATGAACGGAGGTTTTCACAATGAGGAAAAAACTTTTTATGATCGGGCTGGCTGTCACACTCTGCCTGGGGCTGGTCATCCCTGCGGCGGCCGCAAGTCCGCCCTCCGACCAGGAGGCCGCAGCCGACTATGTGCGGGAGCGGGGCATCATGGTTGGGGACCAGAACGGGAACATGAATCTGGCCTCCAGCCTGAACCGCGCCGAGCTGGCCGTCCTGCTCACCCGGTTTCGCGGCGGAGTGGAGGAGTTGCAGGCCAATACCGCCTACTACGAGCGGGGCTGCAAATTCGTAGATGTCCCCGCCTGGGCCAAGCTTTATGTGGGCTACTGCGTCCGGAACAATCTGGTGGCCGGATATGACAAGCTCCATTATGGGGCGGCCGACCCGGTAACTCCCGCGGCGGCCTGCACGGTGATCCTGCGGGCCAGCGGCATTATGGACGGGGAAGGCAGCGTCTGGAGCTACGGAACCGCCTGTTCCTATGCCCTTGGCCTGGGCTGGATTGACGAACCCACCGCCCATGCGGAAAGCATCACCCGGGGCGAGATGGCGGTGCTGATCTACCGGGCGCTGACTGGTAGACATCCTGGGGATACGCCCTCTGCCAGTCAGAACACCGGGGACGGCTATCTAAGCAACGGAAAGCCTGTGACAGAAGAGAATGTGCTGGAGCTCCTGCGCCAGATCGAGAAGGAGTGGCCCCATGGCACGGTTTGGGGGACGCACAATACTCCGGGCACCCACAAAAACGAGGTGCCCAGCACCGCCGCCAACCGTATCATGGACGTCTACTGGGTGAGCGAGTATTACGGATGCAGCGGCTACGCCTCCATGGTCAGCTCTCTCATTTTTGGGGACAAGACCAACCCCGGCCGCAGAGTGGAGGACCTGTCACAGATTCGACCTGGAGACATCCTCTTCTGGGTGCGAAATAGTGACAACTCTATTTGGCACGTGTCGGTTGCACTGGAATCTCCTGATGAAATCCATGCATTTCATGAAACCGACGGCAACCACGGCGGGATCATCCGTTGGCCGAATCAGGAGAGCCAGTACAGCAAAAACAACTTAGATAGCTACCGGGGCGAAAACAGGGCCTACCGCCTTGAGGCATGGACCCGCTACCCGGAGGATGTGGCCTATACCGGAAACAGCGCGGGGGCGTGGTCCTCAGATGCCCTCAACTGACAGGTCTGACCGCCCAAGGGAGGGCAAACGCGCATCAAAAACCACCGATCCCCAAACCGAATCGTCCTGGCCGCAGAGCTGCGGCCAAAAGTCAAAGGACTGCACGATGATGTGCAGTCCTTCCTTTGTGCTCACAAATTGATTAAGGAGGAAACGCTTAATGTTGAAATCTCTCTCCCAGAGCATCAAAAACAAGTGGAGGCGAGCCCTTTCCGGCCTGTTGGCGGTGATCACCGTGGCTGGAATGCTCCCGGCCACCGCATTCGCCGCTGAGAGGACATCGGCTGGCTCAGCGGCCAGCACCCCCGTTTACGCCCCCACCGGTGATTTCGAGGTCAACATCGCCGGCGCCACTGGCTGGAACGGCACACACCAACCGCTGACCGTTTACAGCACTGAGAGCGGCAGCACGCAGACCACCACCATCCCTGCCTCGGGCGGGGCGGCCCCCCTCCCCTTCGCCCTGCTGGAGTACAGCGGCGGCGAGCGCGTCAAAGTCGGTCTGGCCGTTGATGACAGCGGCAGCGTGACCGGCTGGGAAGGCGGCAAACTTGGAAAGACCGGCTGGGTGGATAAGGAGGATATCCTTGTCAACCTGCCTGACATCCTGCCCGGCATCGCCTACAAGCGGGACGGCGGAAGGCAGTTTTCGTCCAGGCTGAGCCGGTATGAGTACGTCATTGCCGGCAACTTCGCTTTTGCTGAACAGCTGGCCCAGCTCCAGCGGGAGGCTATGTCGGACGGCGATACATTGGTCGTTCAGCAGTCCAGGCAGGATATCAGCATCCACCGGGCTAAGGGCGACGCCGGCCAGCTGTACCAGTACACGCTGGATGGCGCAGTCTATCCCAAGTATGAGGACTGGACGGAGTATGATGCCCCGGATGATACACTGGGGCTGCTCCGGTACGAGCTGTCCAACGCCATTGACCGGGCTTACAGCGTCATTCCCTATACGACGCTGACTGAGCTGTGCGCGAGCGGTATCAAGCGGGCTCCCATCAAAGCAAGCAGCTCCAATCCCACCGGCGGAACTGGCGGCCTCAATCCCGGCAGTCCCGGCGGTCAGAAGCCCACCACCAGCAATGTTGACTGGAGTACTGACCCTGAAAGAACCTTTTTGCGGTTTACCCTGATCGAGTTCCCCGAGGGCGTGGTAAAGGATATCGGCAACAACGATTACAGCACCTGGCACGTAGTCGGCACCCCCCTCAATGTCGTTTGGAGCGACGGCACCTATGAAAACTGGACTGCGGAACAGTGCCGGAGCAAAATCACATGGTTTAATTCCAGTGCCATGCAGTACAACGGCAGGGGCTCCAACGCGGCCCAGATGATGGCAGGTGGAACGGGCGGCGTTTATTCCTATGACGCCACCAGCGGCTACAATCAGCGTTGGGTCACCACGGCAGATGAATTTCAGAGGGAATCCGGGATCACCGACCAGCAGAAGGAGCAGATGTTCCACTGCAACAGCTCCAAGTGGTCTGCCAGCTGGATTGACGGCGACTACACCTCCATGTGGGGCACCGATCCCCAGCCTGTGACCCCTGGCAACCTATATAAAGTCTACAAGCCCAATGACGCTTTCCTGTACCTGCTGGGCCGGTTGAGTGAGAACAGCAGCGGAACCGGCTGGAGCAAGGATGACGCCATCGCCAAGTGGTCTGAGTACGTCCATGACGCCAGCGGCAACCTGCGGACCAAGTACCGGATCATCATTGAGACAGGCGGCGTGTTCGTTGACCCCGACGGTGTTCGCCGCGCCTATACCCTGCGGGAAATGATGGCCTATACGCTCTACAACAATGAAGCGGCCGTCAAGGGCAGCCTGATTCGGGACCAGTCCTCCACCATCCGCAACATGGCGCAGTGGATGCGGCAGTCCAAGGGCCAGTTCCTGGAGTATCCCCTGAACGGGGACGGCACTCCCACCGGCGAGGAGCTGTGCTCCACCAACGGCTATACCGAGGCGGACAGCTTTGTGGACAGCATCACGAAGGCCGCCAAGATCCGGGATACGATCTTTACCGAGCGGCGTTCCTATGGCCTGCACATCCTGTCCCCCTTCAACTTTGAGCGGCCGGAGCCCACAGGGACTTCCCTGGAAGTCACCAAGAAGTCTGGGGCATCTATTCCCGCTGGCAAGACATGGAGCTTCACTGTAACCTATACTGCGGGAAGTCCCTCCAACTATACAGCAAGGAAAAATAACACAGATTGTACGGATCAGGTGATTAACACTGGCAATGGTCTGAGATTTTCCCTGAAAGCCGATGAAACGATCCGTATTGTCTTTGATGCGGACGCCTCCTTCCGATTTGAGGTGCATGAGGATGACTCCTCCCAGCTGACCAATATTAGCGGCACCGGCGGCACCGCCGATATGTCCGCCAAAAAGTTTATCAGCAGCGGCGGCGCGTCCAAGGTGACATTCACCAATGGCACGACCATCACGGAGAAAAAGCCCGTCTATCTGAAGCTGAAGAAAATCGCGGCAAAAGATAAGCAGCCCCTCTCCGGCGCGGAGTTCTCCGTCTATGCGGACCCCTCCTGCACCGGGACCCCTCTGGCCGTGATGACCACCGGCTCCGACGGGACGGCGAGCACATCCGTCCCCAACATCGTCGAGGATGGCGGGAGCGTCACGCTGTATGTCAAGGAGACCAGAGCTCCCGCCGGCTGTACCCCGCTGGCCGCCCCCATTCCCGTGACCTGCAAGGCCCCGGAGAACTCCACTCAGGCAGGCGCGGCCCAGGTTGGCCCCGCCAGCGGCATTGAGAACGGCGGCATCCCTGAGCCCGGAAAGGCGCTCCTGTTTAAGCGGGACGCGCTGACCAACGCTGGGGTCGGCCCCGCCACCTTTAAGTTCTCCTCCGTCACCAACGGCGTCTATGAGTTTGACACCGATGAAGCCGGCGTGCTGGAGAGCGTCCAGTGGTGGGACCCCACCGAGGCGGCTGGTAAGTACATCAAGCCCGGAGAATATGCCGTGACAGAGCTGATTCCGCCCCCCAATTACGAGCCTACCACCGAAGTGCAGCAGATCAAGCTGGAGCTGGACGCCAACGGCAATCCCATTCCGGCTGGCCCGCTGGTGTTCAAAAATCTGGCGAAGGTCGGTTTGAAAATCCTGAAATATGACCGGCAGAGCCACAAGCCCATGAGCGGCGTCACCTTTGAGATTTTCCGCGACGGCGTTTCCCTGGGCCACTATGAGACGAACGGCAGCGGTGAGATCCTGCTGACCGGCATCGAACCCGGCACCTATCGGGCGGTCGAGGTAGACACCGGGGACGACAGCCATATCAAGGATACGGCTCCCCAGGAGATCGAGCTGACCGCCGGCTGCGGCGTCAAGGAGCTGTTTTTCTTCAACGATGTGCTGCCCGGCATGAAGCTGGTGAAGGTGGACAGCGCCGACCCCTCCAAGACCATCCCCGGCGTAAAATTCAGTATTCGGGCTGTGGATGGAAGCTACGGCCCCAAGGAGTTCGTCACAGACAGCAGGGGCGAGATCGACCTGAGCAAGCTGCCCGAGGGCTCCTACGAAGTGGTTGAACTGGAGTGTGCGGGCTATGTCATTGACAACGCCCAGCGCATCATCCATCTCCGGGCCAATGACACGGCGGAGTTCGTGTTCACCAACACAAAAAAGCCCGGCCTGCGGCTGGTAAAGACCAGCGCGGACGGGACGCCTCTGGACGGCGTTACCTTCAAAATCACCCCCATCGGGGACGCCAGCCACTCCATCGACCGCACCACCCAAAACGGCGGTGAGATTTTCGTGGAGGACCTGGAGCCTGGAATTTATTCTGTGGTAGAAACCTCCACGCTGCCGGATCACATCCTGGACAAGACCGAGTACCATGTGGAGCTGTCCCCCGGTAAGGTTTCCGAGCTGCGTCTGAGCAACGACAAGCGGCCCAGCTTGATTATCAGCAAACGGGACAAGGACACCGGTGATCCCATTCCCGGCGTTACCTTCACGCTGCGGGGCGCGGACGGCCCCACCATCACCACCAAGCCCACCGGGCCGGATGGGAAGGTGGTCATCACCGACCTCTTGCCCGGGGTGTTCACTGTAATTGAGCAGAGTGTTCCGGAGAATTACATCCTGGACACTACCCCTCAGACGGTGACGCTGTTCCCCAACAAGGAGGCCCAGGTGGAGTTCCAGAACTACCAGCGGCCCACCTTGAAAATCGTGAAGGTGGACATCAACGGCAAGCATCTGACCGGCGCGATCTTTGAGGTCAAGACCAAGGCCGGGGTAAAGATCGGGGACTTCCCGGTAAACGCAAACGGTGAGATTACGGTCCCTCAGAAGCACCTCACCGAAGGGTACTATATCATCACGGAAAAACAGGCCCCGGCCGGGTACATCCTGGATACCACGCCCCACGAGGTCTATCTGCGGCCCGGCAAGACCACTGAGGTCTCCATCGAGAATGAGAAGAAGCCCGGTCTCACCATCTATAAGGTGGATTCTATCGTCGGTGACGGAATTAAGGGCGCTAAATTTGAAATCTGGGTGTCCAAGGACAAGAACCAGAACGGCACCTATCAGCAGCTCACCAACAGCTTCTACTACTCGGACGAAAACGGGATCATCCACCTGGACAACTTGGATACTGGGTGGTACAAAATCGTCGAGGTGGAACCGCCCTCCGGCTTCATGCTCAAAGAGCCCTCCGAGCAGACCATCTATATCGAGCACGACACCTCGGTTGAGGTGACCTTTGAAAATATTCCCAAGTCCGCTCTCGTCATCCGGAAAATTGATTCCGACACTGGGGCCCCTCTGGCAAACGCCTGGTTCCGCGTCCGCTACCTGGGCGGGACCTCCGGCAGCGGCGGCACTATCATCGGGGAATATCAGACCTCCAGCAACGGGAACATCGTCATCACCGGGTTGGAGGCTGGAACATATGTTTGCGAGGAAATCTCGGCGCCCCATGGGTACGTCATGGACACCGCCCCGCAGACCGCCTACATCAGCGGCAAGGAGCAGGACTGCATCACTCTTACCTTTACCAACAGCAAGTACGGCTCCCTCCTGGTCAAGAAAATTGACAGCATCTCTCGTGAGCCGCTGAGCGACATTCAATTTTATATCACCACCAGCGACGGCAGTGTGGTAGGAAACGGCAACGGCTACTTTACCACTGACAGCGCGGGTACGATCCTGGTGTCCGACATCATGCCGGGCACGACGCTGGTCGTGAAGGAGACCCGTACCCGTCCCGGTTACATTTTAGACGATGTGCCGCAGACGGTCAAGATCGAGTCCAACGAGACCAAGACCCTGGAGTTCCGCAACCAGCCCACCGGCTCCCTTCTGATCCGGAAGGTGTGCAGTGTCAATCCCAGCGTGACCCTGGCGAACGCGGAGTTCAAGGTGACCTACTCCGATGGCAGCCTCATTGGCGATTCCAACGGGGTCTACCGCTCAGATGAAAACGGCGAGGTGCGCATCGAGGGCCTGACCCCCGGCAAGAGCGTTGTCATCACCGAAACCAAAGCCCCCGCTGGATTCCTGATCGACACCCAGTCCCAGACCGCTGTGATCCAGGCGGGAAAGACGGTCAGCGTGACCATGAAAAACCAGCCCAAGGGCCAGCTCATTGTCCAGAAACGGGACAGCCTGACCAACAAGCCGCTTCCCGGCGCGGAGTTCCGTATCACAACGGCGGCTGGCTGCGAGGTGGGCCTGGACGGTGTGATTGGCACCAGTACGCTCACCCAAAATGGGATTTTCACCACAGATAGCCAAGGTGAGATCCGCATCTCCAACCTCGCCCCAGGGGCGTATGTACTGTCCGAAATCAAGGCGCCGAACGGCGGATATGTGATCGACAATCCCTCCACAAACGTGGTGATTGGCCCCAACGGCGACACTCAAACGGTGATTGTGAAAAATTCCAAGGCTGGCGCACTGGTCATCGACAAACGGGATTCCGTCACCAATAAGCCCCTGGCCGGCGTGACCTTCAAGGTGACGACCGCCACCGGTGAGTTCGTCCCCGACGAAAACGGCCAGATCAGCAGCAACGGCATCTATATGACCGACCGGGACGGTAAAATCACCATCAACGGGGTGGTAGGCGCGCTGGTGGTAACCGAAGTCAAGACCATTCCCGGCTACACCATCGACCCCAACGAAAAAACGCAGACGGTAGTGGTCAACCCCAATGACGTTCAAACGCTCCATTTTTACAACACGCCCGGCACGACCCTCATTATCCGCAAGTTCATCGAGGGCACCGAGAATGAGCCTCTTTCCGGGGTCGCATTCAAGGTGATCGACGGCAGCGGCGCGGCGGTGGGTCCCGATGACGGAATCTACTACACAAACAAGGCTGGAGAGATCGTGCTGTCTGATGTGGAGCCCGGCACTACGGTGATCGCCCGCGAGATCAAAACGGTAGATGGGTTCGTGCTGGACGGCACTCCGCAGAAGATTCTGATTAAGGACGGTGAGGTGCAAAGTCTCACCTTCTGGAACAAGAGGGCTGGGACGCTGCTGATCGAGAAGCTGGATTCCGTTACCAAGGCCCCCCTGATGGGTGCTCAGTTCAAGGTCGTCTATGCGGACGGCCGGGTAGTGGATACTGAGGGCGGCAAGCTGTCGTCCAACGGTATCTATATTACGGACAGCAATGGTCAGATCAAGATTACCAATGTCACGGGGACCATTGTTGTGACTGAGGAAAAGTGTCCGGATGGCTATGTGCTCGGCTCCAATGACAAGAGCCAGACGGTTGTGGTCAATCCCCAGGATACGCAAACTCTCCGGTTTTACAACGACCCCCTGTGCAGTCTCACCCTGACGAAGCGGGATTCTGTCACCGGAAAGCCTGTCCCCAACACCGAGTTTACGGTCAGGGACGGGAATGGAAACCTGATTGGCCGCTACACCACTGGTAGGGACGGTACTGTGACCGTCACCGGCCTCGTGCCCGGAAGCACCGTCGTGGTGACGGAATCGAAGGTCCCCCAGGGCTATGTGCTCAATCCCACCCCGCAGACCATCACCCTGAAAAACGGCACAGGCAACAGCGTGGTCAGCGGCGGCTCCACCGGCAATACGGGCGGCTCGACGGGCAGCACCGGCACAGGCGGCGGCAACAATCTGGATTTTGAGAACGACCCCACCACGACCCTCACGATTCAGAAATTTGTGGAGGGCACAGACAACCAGCCCATGAAGGGCGTGGAGTTCCTGGTCACCGACAGCTCCGGTGCGGTGGTGGGCCCCAACAACGGCTACTACTACACCGATAAGGACGGCCGCATCACCATCTCCAACCTGGAGCCCGGAACGACCATCACCGCCCGGGAAACCAAAACTTTGGCGGGCTTCATCCTGGACGGCACCCCCCAGAGCATTAAAATCAAGGTGGGCGAGGGCCAGACGATGACCTTCTGGAACAAGAAGGCAGGCGGATTGGTCATCACAAAACTGGATGCCGTGTCCAAGGAGCCTTTGGCCGGAGTTCGCTTCAAGCTGACCTATTCCGACGGCACCAATGTGGACCAGGATGGCGGCAAGGTCTCCACCAACGGGATCTATGTGACCGACAGCAACGGCCAGATCAACGTCCAGGGTGTGACCGGCACCATCATCGCAACCGAAATTGAAACCATCCCCGGCTACATCATCGACCCCAACACCAAGTCCCAGACGGTGAAGGTCAACGCGGACGACACTCAGTACCTCACCTTTTACAACACCCCCACCCAGACTCTGGTGATTCAGAAGCTGGTGGAAGGGAGCAAGGACCAGGGTCTGGCCGGGGTAGAGTTCCTGGTTACGGACAGCAGCGGCGCTTTTGTGGGCCCGAACAACGGCATCTACAAGACCGACAAGTATGGCCGCATCACCATCTCTGACCTGAAGCCCGGCGCGGTCATCACCGCAAAGGAGACCAAGGCATTGGACGGCTATGTGCTGGACAGCACTCCGCAGAGCATTGAGATCAAGTCCGGTGAGGTACAGACTTTGATGTTCTACAACACCCCTGTCGGCGGTTTGGAGCTGATTAAGGTCTCCGAGAGCGACAAATCCCAGCGCATTAAGGGCGTGACCTTTGAGATTCGCAGGATGGACGGCGGGCTGGTGGACACCATTACTACCGGCGACAATGGCCGGGTGTTCCTGCCCATGGACGCCGGCGACTACTACGCTGTGGAAATCGAGGCGGCGGAGGGCTTCAAAATCGACAGCACGCCCCACTACTTCACCGTTCAGGACGGCAAGACTACCACCCTGACCGTGACCAACGCCCCCTTCTCTGGCATCATCATTCATAAGGTCAATTCTGTCACCGGCGAGGGAATTTACGATGTTAAATTCCTGGTCTATGACCAGAATAAGAACCCCATCGGGGAGTATTCCACCGATAATGAGGGGTACATTTACATCGACGACCTCACTGTGCAAGGCAAGGGCAAGCTGTTTATCCGCGAGCTGGAGGCCGCCCCCGGCTATGAACTGGACAAGGAATATAAGACCGTCTATGTCCAGCCGGGCAAGACCATTGAGATCGAGTGGAAGAATACTCCGATTACCGGCCAGTTCCAGATCCACAAGTATGCCGCCGAGTACAACGAGGTCACCGGCACACCCGCCGGCGCTCCCCTCCAGGGGGCTGTCTACGAAATCAGCGAGGCCCGCAGCGGAAAAGTAGTGGACTACATCACCACAGACGCCCGGGGTGTCGCCGCTTCCAAGCCCCTGCCTTTGGGTCGATACAAAATCGTCGAGGTGACCGCTCCCGCCTATTGGCAGGTCAGCGGCACGGTCTTCGACGAAACTCTGGAATATTCCGGCCAGATCATCAAAGTAAGTGACTACGATAAGCCCTCCAACCTGGGCGTGGTCATTACCAAGCGGGGCAACGCTGAGGCACTGGCGGGAAGTCAGATGCGCTACGACTTCACTGTGGCGAACACCAGCAACGTGCCGCTTGAGAACTATTATTGGCATGATCGCATTCCCACCGACGCGGCTCGGGCGACCATCTTCACCACCGGCACCTACAGCGCCCGGCTGAACTACCGTATCCTCTACAAGACAAACTACTCCGCCACCTATCAGGTGCTGGCGTCCAACCTGATCACCAGCAGCAACTATTCCTTCAGCCTGAACGCCATCCCCACCCAGGCCGGGGAGTATGTCACGGACATCTATCTGGATTTTGGCAAAGTGCCTGTGGGCTTCCAGTCGGTAGCCAATCCCACCCTGACGGTGCAGGTGCTGGGCACTGTCGCCAACGGCTACCAGATCGTGAACCGGGCCGATGTGGGCGGCAAGTACCAGGGCACCTGGCAGACTGCGCAGGCCACCTGGGTCACCATTGTGCGTAAGCTGACACCGAATATTCCTTTGCCCAAGACTGGCTACTAAACCAACAAGCGGGGCGGCTCTCTAAAATGGGAGCCGCCCTATTACACTCTCAGCTGTTACTGCTCGTTTTTTATCAACATAGCAATGAATTTAGACAACTGCTCCTCAAATGTCTCGCTTTCGTTCAGCGCAGCAAGGATTCGATTAGCCTGCTCCATAGGCGGTTCATTTTTTTGGACTGGCAAGTGGACGGAAGCGATAAATCCACTGATGACCGCCCCCACTTCCCTGGCCCATGCGTTGGCGATCAAGTCACTTGTATTGGTTGGATTCTCGCCGTATTCCACAACGATCTCCATAATTTTATTGCTGTCAATTCCCACTGCCGTGGCAGGCAGCCGGAATGACAGAGCATTGATTATGTTCAGATCAGTTTCTACGAAATCAGGGAACTTGGCAGACATCATAAGCATCTCCTAAATATGTATGTTAATGGCTATGATAACAGGAAAGTGACAGGTGATATAAAATTGAACGTAGAATCTACATTTGAAATCCTCCGCCGGGAGCAGCTTCTCATTGACCACGCGCCCCACAGCGTACAGTTTCAGGACCTGACCGGCAGCCTGCTCCGCGTTTTTTCCGCCGCCGCAGTCATTCCGCCGCTGACTGTATCGGAGATACGGATGTATGCGGCCTTGGCCCTGCTCCACGACGTCGGCAAGCGGGCCATCCCTTCGGAAATCCTCGACAAACCCGGTCCTCTGACCAAAGAAGAATTTGAGGTGATGAAAACCCATACCACACAGGGGTGTGACCTGCTGGAGCGGATGCCGGAGCTGCGGGAGTGCGAGGTGTTTTCCCAGATTTGCGACGTATGCCGCCACCACCATGAGCGGTGGGACGGCGGCGGTTATCCGGACGGGCTGGAGGGAGACAACATTACCCCATGGGTGCAGGCGGTGGGACTGGCAGACGCTTTTGACGCCCTGATTCACCGGCGGGTGTACAAACCGGCCTACCCGCCGGAGCAAGCTAGTGAGATGATATTGACCGGGGCCTGCGGCATCTTTAATCCGCTGCTTCTGGCCTGCTTCGCCCAGCACATCGGCGCAATCTCCAGAGCGGTCTATTCCTCTGCTGTTTGAGTGCGTCTCTTTTTATGTTTGGGCGCAACGCTGTCATAGCTCAGCTCCAGCAACGGGAATATCTGGTCATCTGAAACGGAGTCGTTAAGCAGAATCGAGATCCAGTGGTTCTTGTTCATATGGTAGGCGGGGCGAAATCCTTTCTCTGCCAACAGAGAACCGACCATAATTGTGCCGCATTTCACATTCATTACATCAACAAGGTCCTCACCTGAGAGACCGAGCTTGTTGGCGGGTACATCCATAATGATGGCATACCATTTTTTGCTCGCGGGGTGACGGAATACCGCGCTACCTGGGCTGTCCGCCCAAAGGTATTCCGCCTCTGTTCCATAGGTCTCCCGGATATACTGCGTGATCCGCTCACGCTGAGATATTTGGCTCATGGCTCTGCTCCTTAAATCTCCCGTGGCTCCTTCAGGCGTTCCTCATATTCCTGCCGCTCCGCTTCGTCTGCTAGCCGGACGGCATACTTCCCGCAGTCGGGACACTGCTCCGGCTGGCTGACGCGGCTGAAAATAAAGTGGCAGTTATCGCAAGTGTAAATCATTTCTATCACCTGCGACATTATAGCAGAATAATCACTATCATACAAGGTCAGGAGGTATCTAAGACTGAACAATCAAGAAAAAAGCAGCCTGTCTCAAATGGCCGGCACCGCCCACACCATCCACGGAGCCATCAAGACTGGCAAGGCCATCTCCGCCGCCGCAAAGGGGGCCGCAGTAGGCGGGCCATACGGGGCCGCGGCCGGGCTGGTCCTGGGAGCGGGGCGGCACGCCGGGAAGTTCCTTGCGGTCGCCGCTGTGCTGCTCATGCTCCCGATGCTGTTCCTGCTCATGCTGCCATCCCTGATTTTCGGTGGCCTGACCAGCAGCGGCAGCTCCAGCCAGCCCATCCTCAACGACAACACCGCCATTGTCCAGAACGTGAACGACATCGCCTTTGCGGTCAATGAGGTGCTGGGCGAAGGCATCACCGACACAGAGGCCCGGATCGCCCAGGACTTTGCAACGACGGGTGGCGACAACTACGAGATCGTCAACCCCTATGCCAGCGATATGACCAGCAACACCAACTCCTTTATCGCCCAATACTGCGCTGCCAAGGGAGAGAGCTGGGACACCATCTCCCTGGCCGATATGCAGGCCATTTTGCGGCAGGGCAAGAGCAATCTGTACTCCTACACCCGCACCAGCGAGACCCGGACGGTGGAGGACGACGACCCGGACACCTCGGACGTGGTGGAGACCAAAACAGAGACCTGGTACATCTATACTCTCTCCTACAATGGGGAGGGCTATTTTGCGGACAACGTGTTTCATCTCACCGAGGATCAGAAATCGCTGGCCGGCGACTATGCCCAGAACCTCAGCCTGTTCCTGGGCGATGGGCTGTTTCAGTACACAGAGTACGGCGGCACCACGATTGCCTCTCTGGGAGACGTCCGCTTTACAGACGGGGCCACAGAGGTGGTCTACTTCAACCAGCTGGACGAACGCTGGGCCAACAAGCCCTACGGCACCGACAACATCGGCGGCTACGGCTGCGGCCCCACTTCCATGTCCATTGTGGTGTCCTCACTGACAAGCGACATTGTGGATCCGGTTGAGATGTCGGAGTGGGCCTATAAAAACGGCGGTTGGTGCAGCAAGAGCGGTTCCTACCATTCCCTGATTCCCAGCGCGGCCAAGGCGTGGGGCCTGACTGTGGAGGGCTGTACGGCCTCCGAGCCCCAGCGCATCCTGGACGCCCTGAGCAGCGGTAAGCTGGTGGTCGCCATTATGACTAAGGGGCACTTTACCACCGGCGGACATTTCATCGTCCTCCGCGGGGTACAGGACGGGAAAATCCTGGTGGCTGACCCCGCCAGCTATAAGCGGAGCGGGAAGCTGTGGGACCTGTCCATCATACTCAA
>CAJUOD010000019.1 GCA_910587875.1 uncultured Oscillibacter sp.
GCGCGGCCTTGAGCAAGGGCGGCAAGCCTGTCATCGCCCTCCCCGCCACCGCCAAGAAGGGCACGATTTCCCGCATCGTCGCCCGGATGCAGCCCGGCACCCCCATCGCCACTCCCCGGAATGACATTTTCTATGTCGTGACAGAGTACGGCATCGCGGAGCTTTTCGGCAAATGCCTGCGGGACCGCGCCAAGGCCCTCATCAGCATTGCCGCCCCCCAGTTCCGGGAGGACCTGGAGCGTGACTTCTTTGAGCTCTATAAAAAATCCGGCATTTAATTTGTAAGCCCCTATGTGTCCCCGCTGCTGCCCTCTGCCGTTTTCTATGGTATGCTTTCCACAGGGTCCCGCGTTTGGAAAGGAGGAGAGCCCCATGAAGCTCGGAAAAAGAGGGACCGCAGCTGGCATAAAGACCCTACCCAACACAAAATTTTCAGGAGGAATAAGAAATGAAAAGAATGCGTAACATTATCGCCTTGTCGCTGGCTCTGATTATGGTCCTGTCGCTGGCCGCCTGCGGCGGAAAAACCGGCGGCGACAGCTCTGCACCCAGCGGCTCCCAGTCCGGCGGAACCAGCACTGCGGCTCCTGCGGCAAGCGGAGACGACACCGTCTACAACATTACCATCGGCGGCACGGTGCCCGACGACCACCCCATCTCCCAGGGCCTCTTCAAGTTCAAGGAAGTGGCCGAGGAACTCTCCGGCGGACGCTTTAAGGTAGAGGTCTATGACAACAACACCATCGGCGCCAGCCGGGAGCTGGTGGAGGGCGTACAGGCCAACGAAATCCAGATGGCCGAGTGCAGCCAGTCCGTTTACGCCAGCTTCACCGACGAGCTGATGAGCGTGGGCCTGCCTTTCCTGTTCAAGAACCGCCAGGCGGGCTATGACTTCTTTGACAGCGAGGTGGGCGACCAGATTGCCGACGTCATCGCGGAGCAGACCGGCGTCCGCATCGTGGGCTACTTTGAAAACGGCATCCGGCAGCTGACCAACTCCAAGCGCCCCGTCACCTCTCCCGACGACATGAAGGGCCTGAAGATTCGCGTCATGGAGTCCCCCCTGTACATCGAGATGTTCACCGAGATGGGCGCGAACCCCTCTCCCATGGCCTTCTCCGAGCTGTACACCGCCCTGCAGCAGGGCACCGTGGACGGACAGGATAACCCCTGGACCATCGTCTCTACCAATGCCTTCTATGAGGTTCAGTCCTACGCCACCGATCTGAGCCACACCTTTGATATCACCTGCTTCTCCATCAATGACAAATTCTATCAGGATCTGCCCGATGATCTGCGGGAGGTCGTCGACAAGGCCGCCGAGGCCGCTGTGGAAACCAACCGTACCCTGTCCATTGAACTGGAGAACGAGTACATTGCCACCATTGAGGGCGGCGGCTGCCAGATCACCCATCTGACCGACGAGCAGCGCCAGGTCTTCCGTGACGCCACTGCGGGCTGCTATGACTGGTTCCGTCAGAACTACAACCCCACCGTCTCTCTGGAGACCGTTATGGCCAAGGCCGAAGAGGTCAACGCGGCCAACTAAGCGGAAATGACCCGGCCGGCAGAGCGGCGGACATCCGCCGCTCTGCCGCGTGACTTGAGAAGAAAGGCGGTTATATGAAAATATTATCGTTGATTGACAAGCACCTGGAGGAGGTCCTCTGCGCGGTCATTCTGAGTCTGATGACCATCGTCATCTTTTTACAGGTGGTCCTGCGCACCATGCATCTCCCCCTCTACTGGACGGAGGAGATAGGCCGCTACCTCTTTATCTGGCTCATCTACATCGGCTGCGCCAGCGCGGTGCGCAAACGCAAGCATATCTGCGTGGAACTGCTGGACCTGGTTCTGAAGGAGCGGGGCCGCTTTGTCCTGAGCATCATTTCCAACATCGTGTTCCTGGTGTTCGCCATCGTGCTGGCCTATTACAGCGTCGCCGTGGTGCAGCGGGTTTCCTCCCAACTGTCTCCCGCGGTCCGCATGCCCATGAGCATTCCCTACTCCTCCGTTCTGGTGGGCAGCGTGCTGATGGTCTTTCGGCTGGTTCAGGACACCATCGCCCGGTTCAAAGAGAGGAAGGAGGCGCTGACGGCCAATGACTAATCTGATCCTGTTCGGTTCTTTCTTTTTGCTGCTCCTGCTGAAGGTGCCCATCGGCGTATCCGTTGGCACGTCTGTTCTGATTTACCTGGTTACCTGCAGCTCACAGCCCCTGACCTACCTGGCCTCCAACATGTTTACCGCCTGCGACTCCTTCCCGCTGATGGCCATCCCCTTCTTCATTCTGGCCGGCGGCCTGATGGAGGGCGGCGGGCTGAGCAAGCGCCTGGCCAATCTGGGCTCGGCGGCGGTTGGACATATCACCGGCGGCTTCGCCGTCGTCACCGTCATCACCTGCATGTTCTTCGGGGCCATCTCCGGCTCCGGCCCGGCTACCGTGGCAGCCATCGGCGCCGTCATGGTCCCGGCCATGATCGAGCACGGATATGATAAGCCCTTTGCCGTGGCGCTGATTGCGGCCTCCGGATGCCTGGGCGTCATCGTGCCCCCCAGCATCCCCATGGTGCTCTATGGCGTCGCTACCGGCGCTTCCGTCGGAAGCCTCTTTATGGGCGGCTTTGGCCCGGCCATCGTGCTGGGCGGCGGCCTGTGCATTCTGAGCATCTTCATCTCCCGGAAGCGCGGCTACAAGGGCACTGGGCAAAAGTTCTCCTTCGGCCGTCTCTGGAAGGAATTTAAAAGCGCCATCTGGGCCCTGCTGGTGCCCGTCATCATCCTGGGCGGCATCTACGGCGGCTTCTTCACCCCCACCGAGGCGGCGGTCATTGCCTGCGCTTACGGTCTGCTGGCCGGTACGCTGATCTACCGGGAGCTGACCCTGAGAAAGCTGTACGACTCCCTGGTGGGTTCCGCCGAAACCGTGGGCACCGTGCTCATCATGGTGGGCACCGGCACGGTGCTGGGTAAGATTCTGGCCCTGGAACGCATCCCCGACGCCATCATGAGCGGCATGACCTCCCTGACCGACAACAAGCTGGTCATTCTGCTGCTCATCAACCTGCTGCTCCTGGTGGTGGGCTGCATCATGGACACCACGCCCGCCATTTTGATCCTCTCTCCCATTTTGTATCCCGTGGCGCGGGCCTTCGGCATCGGCATCATCCACTTTGGCCTGATCATGGTCACCAACATGGCGATTGCGTTCATCACGCCGCCGGTGGGTGTCAACCTCTTTGTGGCCTCCGGCATGACGAAGATGAAGTTCACGGACCTCTGCAAAGCCATCGTGCCTTTTATCATCGTGATGTTTATTTCCCTGACCCTCATCACCTATGTCCCCTCCATCACCGAGGCCCTGCCCAGGCTCCTGGGGATGATCGAGTGAGGAACCCGGCATGAAGGACTTGTTTGACATTGCCGGAAAGCGGGCCATTGTCACCGGCGGCAGCCGGGGCATCGGCTTTGTCCTGGCCCGGACCCTGTACGAGGCAGGCTGTAAGGTCGCCGTCACCGGGAGCGGGGACAGCATCCACAGCGCCGCCGAAAAACTGGGCCCGCCGGACAGAGTCCGGGGCTTCATCGGCAATTTTCAGGACAGCGCCGCCGTAGAGCGCTGCTTTCAGGAGGCCAAGGCCTTCCTGGGCGGCGTGGACATCCTTGTGAACAACGCAGGGACCCAGATTCGCCATCCCTGTGAGGACTTCCCGCTGGAGGACTTCCAGCGTCTTATCCAGGTGAACCTGGTGGCGGCCTTCCAGATGGCCCAGCTGGCGGGCCGGGAGATGCTGGCCCAGGGGTATGGAAAAATCATCAATATCGCCTCTATGCTGAGCTTTTTCGGCGGGCACAACGTCCCCGCCTACGCCTCCTCCAAGGGCGGGCTGGCGCAGCTGACGAAGTCCCTCTCCAACGGCTGGGCCGCCCGGGGCGTCAACGTCAACGCCATAGCCCCGGGTTATCTGGCCACGGACAACACCGCGGCCATCCGGGCGGATCCTGTGCGGAACCAGGAGATTCTCAGCCGCATCCCCGCCGGACGCTGGGGCCGGTCGGAGGATCTGGCCGGGGCGCTGCTGTTTTTAGCCTCTCCGGCGTCGGACTACCTCTCCGGCATCGTACTGCCGGTGGACGGCGGCTTTATGGGCCGATGAGAGCCGGGCCGGCGGAACGGCAGTGTTCCGCCGGCCCTTTATTTTGAGTCCCCGGTCACCGGGGAAGATAGGAGCGCATATGAGCCATTCTGTTTTGGAAACCATTCTGGAGAACAAGGTCATCGCCATCGTCCGGGGCATTCCCAGCGGTCAAATCTCCGATTTGGCCTCGGCGATCCGGGCCGGGGGCCTGCGGTGCATAGAGGTGACCTTTGACCACGCCGCTCCCGGCGGGCTGGAGGACACCCTGGCCGCCATCCGCGTCCTGCGGGACACGGACATGTGCGTGGGCGCGGGCACGGTGATGAGCCCGGAGGAGGTGCGGCTGGCCAAGGAGGCCGGAGCCTCCTACATCATTTCCCCCAACACCGACCCGGCGGTTATCCGGGAGACCAAGGCTCTGGGCCTGGTGTCCATCCCCGGCGCCATGACGCCCTCCGAGGCCGCCGAGGCGTGGAGCCTGGGGGCGGACCTGGTGAAGCTGTTTCCCGCCGGAGTACTGGGACCGGCCTACATCAAGGCTCTGAAGGCCCCCTTGAAGCACATCCCCGTCACCGCCGTGGGCGGCGTCACCCCGGAAAACACGCCGGACTTCCTGGCGGCGGGCTGTGTGGGCGTAGGCGTGGGAGGCAACCTGGTGTCGCCCAAGCTGGTGTCCGAGGGCCGCTGGGAGGAGATCACCGCCGCCGCCAGAGCCTACGCGGAGGCCGTCCGGTGAGCGGGAAGCTGACGGCCTACTACGACGTAGGCACCACCAATCTGCGTCTCTACCTCCTGGACGAGAACTTGGAGCCTCTGGCGGTCCGCAAGCGGGCCCTGGGCGCCAGGGACAGCGCCATCGCGGGCACCAATCGCCCCCTGCTGGAGGGGATGGAGGGGATGTACCGTCAGGCCCTGGCGGACCTGGGCCGGACAGACGCCGATGTGGAGGCCGTTTACGCCTCCGGTATGGTCACCTCGCCCTACGGCCTGCTGGAGGTTCCCCATTATCCCGCTCCGGTGACGGATGAGGAGTTTTCCCGGAGGGCCGTCACGCCCTTCTTCGAGCCCGAGCGTTTCCGCCGGGAGCTGCGGCTGATCTCCGGGCTGAAATCCGTAGGCGAGGACATCTCCTCCACCAACAACACCCGGGGCGAGGAGATCGAGGTGCTGGGCATCCTGCCGGAGCTGGAACGGCGGTTCCCCGGACAGCAGGCCGCCGTCATCCTCCCCGGCTCTCACACCCATGTGCTGCTGGCGGGCCGGGGACGGCTGGAGGGCATCCTCTCCAGTTTCACCGGCGAGCTGTTCCAGGCCGTCCGCAGCCAGACCGTTCTCTCCCCGGTGCTGGAAACCCCCTCGGACCATCCGGACCCGGACGCGGCCCGCCTGGGGCTGGAGAACCTGCGGCGCTACGGCTTTAACCGGGCGCTGTACATCGGCCACGCCATGCGCATCTTCGGCGAGGGAACGCCCCGCTTCCGCCGGTGCTACTGCGAGGCTGTCATTTCCGGCGGCGTCATCCAGGCCCTGGACGCGGTCTGCCGGGAACGCTGGAGGGACTGCGGGGCCGCCCTGGTGGCGGCGGGGCCCTATCTGGCGGAGCTGTTTTCCCTGCTGCTGGAGGGCAGCGAAGCCATCCGCCGGTGGGAGACGCTGATAATTTCCGCGGACCGGAGCTTCGCCCTGGAGGGCCTGCGCCGGATCATCCGCATTCGAGAAAGGAGCCACAGCGATGAGTAAACAGGTTTTGGTCACATCCCGGTCCTTTGGGTCCATCGACTCCGCCCCCATGGACATCCTGGAGCGGGCCGGATGCGCCGTGACGATGATGGGGACGGATTTTGACATGGAGCGTTTCGCGGAGGCGGTGGTGGACAGCGACGTCCTCATCATCGGGGCCCACGCCTTTCCCCCGGAGCTGATGGCCCGCTGCAAAAAGCTGAAACTGATCTGCAAGCACGGCGCGGGCCTGGACAACATCCCCCTGGACGCCGCCAAGGACCTGGGCGTCGCCGTGTGCAACGCCCCCGGCACCAACTCCAACGCCGTGGCGGACCTGACCTTTGGGCTGATGCTCTCCTGCGCCCGGCGCATCTCCCTGGCGGACCGCCGGGTCCGGGAGGGACAGTGGAAGTCCTATACCGGCTTCGACGTCTGCGGCAAGACGCTGGGCCTTCTGGGCTTCGGCGCGGTGGCCAGGTGCGTGGCCCGGCGGGCCGCGGGCTTCGACATGCAGGTGCTGGCCTACGACCCCTTCCTCACCCAGCTGCCGGAGGGGTTCCCCCATGTCCGGCTCTGCGAGGACGTGATGGAGGTCATCTCGAGCTGCGACTTCCTCTCCGCCCACCTGCCCCTGAACGAGGAGACCCGGAATTTCATCAGCCGGAAGGAGCTGCAGGCCATGCGGCCCGGCTCCTGCCTGGTCAACACCGCCCGGGGCGGCATTGTGGACGAGGAGGCCCTGTATGAGGCGCTGGTCTCGGGACGCCTGGCGGGAGCCGCCATGGACGTGGCCGCCCAGGAGCCCATGGAGCCGGACCACCCCCTGCTGTCTCTGGACAACGTGGTGGTAACGCCCCACATCGGAATGTACTCCAAGGAGGCCATCAACGCCGTCAGCATCATCTGCGCGGAAAACGCGGCGGCGGTGCTGAGCGGAGGCGCTTTGAAGTTCCAGGTCGTGTGATCCCATTTTCGGGGGACTCGCAAGGGCGGGCCGAAACGGGCATCCTTTCTCCTTGATATTCGGGCAGTAATATGGCACAATAAGGAAGCCCCCCCTCTTCCAAGGAACCTCTATGAAAGGAGGCCGTATATGAGCCCTTCATTTTTCCCCGCCGCCTCACTGTACGCCGCTGTGGAATACAGCCCTGTCGGCACTCTGTTCTTCAATCAGAGCTTTGAAATCACCTACGCAAATCCGGCGGCGGCCGCCCTGCTGGGCGGTCCGGCGGTGGGAACGGACATTCGGGACCTGACCGGCCCCCTGGACTTGGAGGCGGACGGGAAGGAGCCCCGGGTCCTGCGCCAGGGAGATCGTTCCTTCTCCTGCCGGATTGCACGCATCCCGGACAGCGAGGGGCTGCCGATATTCGTACTGACCCTGCTGGAGTCCGAGGCCCACCTCCGGTCCCAGTCCGAGCTGGAGACCGCCTGGAAGCTCTCCGACGACTTGAAGGAGATTCTGGAGGGCTCTTTTGACGGCATCCTGGTCACGGACGGGGAGGGCAACGTGCAGTTTATGAACAGCTCCTATGAGCGGGTGTCCGCCATCCCCCGGCAGGAGCTGGAGGGCCGGAATATGCGCGCCCTCATCAATCCGGTGTGGATGGAGAACTCCGTGGCCTTCGTGGTGGCGGACGAGCGCCGGGCGGTTTCCAAGCGGCAGGTCACCCGGGACGGCCGGGATATCATCGTCACGGGTATGCCGGTCTTCGACGGAGACGGGAAAATCAAACGCATTGTCATCAACGCCCGGGACATCACGGAAATCTACCACCTGCGGGAGGAGCTCCTCAACGCCAAGAGCCGGGAGCTCCAACACTACCAGAGCGTTCTGAGCACGGTAAACGTGGACTCCGAGAAAATGGTAGCCATCAGCGAGAGCATCAAAAAGGTCTTTCTCCTCGCCAAGCGGGTCGGCGGCTTTGACACCACCGTACTCATCCTGGGGGAATCCGGCGCGGGCAAGGAGGAGGTCGCCCGGCAGATTCACAGAAGCAGCCTCCGCCGCGACCACGCGCTGGTCACCATCAACTGCGGCGCCATCCCGGAAAATCTCCTGGAAAGCGAGTTGTTCGGCTATGAGAAAGGAGCTTTCACCGGGGCCTCCAACGCCGGAAAGATCGGCTTGCTGGAAGCCGCCGACGGCGGCACCGTATTTCTGGACGAGGTGGGCGAGCTGCCCCTGTCCTTCCAGGTCAAGCTTCTGCGGGTGCTGGAGACGAAGCAGGTCACCCGCGTGGGCGGCATCCGGGCCAAGGCCATCGACGTCCGTTTCATTGCCGCCACCAACCGGAACCTGGACAAAATGGTTCAGGACCGGACCTTCCGGGAGGATCTGTACTACCGGCTGAACGTGGTCTCTATTACCGTTCCGCCCCTGCGCCAGCGGCGGGAGGATATCCTGCCCCTCAGCCTCTATTTTCTGAACATGTTCAATCACAGATACAACCAAAACAAGGTCATGACCCCGGAGGTCATCAAGCGCATGGAGGAGTACGACTGGAAAGGCAATGTCCGGGAACTGCGGAATGTGGTGGAGCATATGGTCATCATGAGCCCCAATACCCACCTCCAGATCAGCGACGTGCCTTGGATCATCCGCCAGTGCGGCGGCGGGGATACAGCGGAGGACCCTGGGACGCCCGCCCCGGAGTCCGTCACGGATCTGAACCTGGCGGTGCGGCAGCTTGAAATCCGTCTGCTGGAACAGGCCAGGGACGCCTGCGGTTCCACCCGGGAAATGGCCCGCTATCTTCACATCGACCAGTCCACCGTGGTCCGAAAGCTCCACAAGTACGGCCTCACCGCTACCTGATCTCCTCTCGGATATAACAAAAGCAGGGCCTGCCGCCTCTACGGACGGCAGGCCCTGCTTTGGGTTTGTTATTTTTTCTCGTAGCTGTAGAAGCCCTCGCCGCTCTTGCGGCCCAGGCGGCCGGAGTCCACGAAGCGTTGGAGGACGGGGCTGGGACGGAACCGCTCTCCGTAAGCGTCGAAGAGAATCTGGTCTACGCTGACATTCAGATCATGGCCCGTCTGGTCCAGCAGTTTGCAGATGCCCACGGGATGGCCCAAGCCATAGAGACAGATCTTGTCGATGTCCTCCGGCGTAGCCACGCCCTCCTCGATCAGGCGCATGGCCTCGCCGTAAAAGACGTGAAACAGGCGGTTCAGGGCAAATCCGGTAACGTCCTTCACCCGGACAGGCTCCTTCTCAATGTCCAGCAGAACCTGGGTGACCGTATCCGCAGTCTCCTGGGAGGTCAGCAGGCCGGGGATCACCTCCACCAGCTTCATCACGCTGGCGGGGGAATTGAAATGGGTGCCCACGAAGTTGGCGGCCCGTTCTTTGGAGACGGAGGAGGCCAGCTTCGTGATGGAAATGCTGGAGGTGTTGGAGGCCAAAATGGTTTTCGGCTTACAGATTTTATCCAGCTTCTCAAAAGTGCCGGCTTTGATTTCCAGCTTCTCCAGCACAGCCTCCACCACAAGGTCACAGTCTGCCATAAGGGTCAAATCCACCGTGGGCGTCACCCGGCTGAGAGTGGCGGCCTTAACCTCCTCCGTAGTGCGGCCCTTGGCAATCTGTTTGTCCAGGATGGCCGCCTGCTTCTGCTTGCCGCCCTCGGCGAACTCCTGCTTAATGTCCGCCAGAATTACTTCCATGCCCGCCCGGGCAAAGCAGAGGGCAATTTCCGCCCCCATCATCCCGGCGCCGACCACGCCGACTTTCTTCATCGTCATATCTCGCATACCCCTTTCAAAAAATCACTGGCAGTTTTCCACGATAACAGCCATGCCCTGGCCGCCGCCGATGCAGAGGCTCTCCAGGCCATACCGG
This sequence comes from uncultured Oscillibacter sp., assembly GCA_910587875.1. GTDB lineage: Bacteria > Bacillota > Clostridia > Oscillospirales > Oscillospiraceae > Oscillibacter. Next base: position 9,706 of record CAJUOD010000019.1, read on the forward strand.
GCGTTCCGCCGCTTCATCTCGTAAATTAAGGTGGTCAGCAGGCGGGTGCCGCTGTTGGCCAGCGCGTGCCCGTGGGCAATGGCCCCTCCATTGACGTTTACCCGCTTATAGAGCTCCGTGCCCATGTCCATGCCCAGCTCCTTCAGGCAGCCCAGGGACTGGGCGGCAAAGGCCTCGTTCAGCTCGATGAGGTCCATGTCCTCCAGCTGAAGCCCGGCCTTTTTCAGCACCTTCCGGATGGCGGGCACCGGGCCCAGGCCCATGTACCGGGGGTCCACGCCCGCGCTGGAGGTAGCGAGGATGCGCACCAGGGGCTTCAGCCCCAGCTCCAGAGCTTTGTCCTCGCTCATGACGACCACGGCGGAGGAGCCGTCGTTCATGCCGGAGGAGTTTCCGGCGGTGACAATGCCGTCGGGCTTGAAGGCGGGCTTCAGCTTGGCCAGGGACTCCATGGTGGTGTCCGGCTTCGGGTGCTCGTCGGTGTCGAAAATAAAGCTGGACTTCCGCTCCTTCACCTCGAAGGGGAAGATCTCATCCTTGAACTTTCCGGCGTCCTGAGCGGCCTTGGTCTTGCGCTGGCTGTCCACGGCGAAGGCGTCCAGCTCCTCCCGGGTAATATGATAGTAAGCGGCTACGTTTTCCGCCGTGATGCCCATGTTGGTACCCGGATACTTGGCCTGGGGCTGCACGATGGTCACGCCGTGGGAAAAGGTGTCATACAGGGGCTTGTCCCCCAGCCGCAGGGGCTGGTAACGGGCGGTGGGCGGCAGATAGTAGGTCATGCGGGACATGACCTCCACTCCGCCGGCCACAATGATATCCGCCTCGTCGGCGTTGATCTCGTAGCAGGCGCTCTGCACCGCCTGGAGGGAGGAGGCGCACTGGCGATCCACGGTGAAGGCGGGCGTCTCCTCGGGCACCCCGGCCATCAGGGCGGCGCATCGGGCCACATTGGGGGTGTAGCCGTACACATCGCCCATAATGACCTGATCGATCTGCTCCAGGGTGATGCCGCTCCGCCGGGCGGCGGCCTGGATGGCGGCGGCCCCCAGGTCCTGGGCCTCCACAGTCTTCAAGCTCCCCAGATACGCGCCTACGGCGGATCGGGCAGCGCCGGTAATGACAATGTTTTTCATGTGACTGCTCCTTACTTATGTCAGATTGAAATCTCCCGGGAGAGGGTGCTTTACTCGCCGGTGAACACGGGCCTGCGTTTTTCAATGAAGGCGGCCATGCCCTCCTTCTGGTCGTGGTGGTTAAACAGCTCCGCCCAAAGCGCCCCCTCGTGGGCGCAGGCGTCTTGAACCTCCGGGTGGCCCACGCCGTACTCTATCGCGGCCTTGGCCGCCGCCAGGGACAGACTGCTGCGGGTACACAGCTTGTCCGCCCACTTTCGCGCGGTGGGCAGCAGCTCCTCCCGCTCCACGGCCAGGTTGGCCAGGCCGATGCGCTCGGCCTCCACGCCGTCGATCACCCGGCTGAGGTAGATCAGTTCCTTGGCCTTGGCCTCCCCCACCAGACGGGGCAGCAGGACGGTGCCTCCGGCGCCGGGAATGATGCCCAGGTTCAGCTCTGTCAGGCCCATCTTGGCGGTCTTTGCCGCGATGCGGAAATCGCACCGCAGCGCCAGCTCCAGACCGCCGCCAAAGGCGTACCCGTCCACCACGGCGATGGTGGGAATGGGCAGGGCCTGAATCTTGTTGTAGGTAGGCGTGAAAAGGAAGGCCCGGGCCTCCTCCTCGCCGCAGGGCGCCATGGCCTTGATGTCCGCTCCGGCGGCGAAGTTCTCCTCACTGTAGAACAACAGGACTCGGATGCTTTTGTCCGCTCGAATCTCCTCCACCAGACGATCCATCTCGTCCACAATAGACCGGGAGAGGGCATTCAGCGCTTCGGGCCGCAGGACTTTGATGGTGGCAGCCTGACCGTCCCGCTCCAGAATGATTTGTTGATTCATAGCGCGCTCCTTCCGTGTTTGATCGTTGATCTTATCCTACCTGCTCCGTCTTTAGGAAAGATTTTTTTAATCTTTAAAAAATCTTTATTTTCTTCGTTCCTACTTTGTGATATACTAAAATCAGGAAAACCAGGGAGGCGATATCAATGGAACTGAAGCCGTTGGAGAGCCGCCGGGGCGTGGAGCAAAGCTTGATCCACCGATGGCTGGCTCACGCGGAACGTCTGACGCTGCTGGCTGTAGAGGTTCCGCTGCTGTCGGACCTGCCCCGGATCGCGGCGGCATTCCTGCGGGAGCGGGGAAGCTGCCTGTCTTTCCGGGTAAAATCCGCAGACACGGCGGACCGGGAGCGCCTGACCCGTCTGCTAAAACGGACTTGGCACGGCGGCGGCCCGGATGCTTCCGAGGCTTTCGACGCCTCAAATCCGGCGGAGTGCGCCTCGGAGTCTGACCGCTTCCTCCTCATCTCCCAGGCGGAGCTCCTGAACCGAGAAGACCCCCTGGGCCTTTTTCTGGAGGATCTGCTGCTTTCCTGTGAAGAACGGTTCCACGTTGTCCTGACGGCGGAGAGTCCGATTCCTTTTCTGGAACAGCTGGAGGAACTGCCCCGCTTGTCGGCGGCGGTGGGACCCAGCGCCCTGACGCTGGAACGGAAAGAGGCGGAGGAGCTCCTGGAAAGCGCCTATCCCAGCCTTACCGCCGGTGACCGTCAGATGGCTTTTCGCCTCAGCGGAGGCTGGATCTCCGGTTTGGACGCAGTGGCGGCCCATCTGGCGGAGAACAGCGGAAGCACGGTCCACTGGACAATTGACGAACAGTCCTGCTTTCCCCCGGAGCTGGAAGACCTCCTGGCACGGTGGACTGCCTCCTGGCCCCCGGAACAGCTGGAGTGCCTGGAAAAGCTCTGCGTCTGCACAGCCTTTTCCAGCGGACTGGCGGAACGGCTGATGGGGAAGAGTTGTGCCCCCCTGCGCCGCCTGGCCGCCGAGGGGTTCCCGGTTCGGGGCCCCCAGCGGCTGGACGCCGCCTACACCCTGAACCCGATGGTTCAGACCTGGCTTTATCATCGAACTCGGGAAGTTCGGGGGCAGGACTTCCTGCTGGAACAGCACCGGCTGGCCGCCGCCGCGGGTCTGGAGCAGCAGGACTGGATGGAGGTCTTCCGCCATCAGCTCCGCCGGGGCCATATTGAAGAGGCTTCCCGAATGCTGCGTTACCTCAGCTTCTCTGAGCTGGACGCGGCACTGCTGGAGGAATACCGGGACCAGCTCCGCCGCCAGCCCCCTGAAAGCATGAATCAGCTCCCATGGGTCCAGCTGGGCTATGCCATTGCCATGAAATACCGCCACCCCGCGATTGCTTTCCGTTCCTTGCGCCGGGCGCTGGACCTGTTTCAGGCCGCTGGAGAGCGGGCAGGCGTGGTGCTGGTGTGCTGCCAGCAGATCAGCATGGGCTTCTTTGCCTCGGAGCAGCGGGACCTGCTCCAGAACGCCCTGCGCGTCCTGGCGGAGGAACACTTCGACGCAGACGAACTGGACCCCCTGCTGGAGGGCTACCGGAGGGTCTTCACCGCCTATGCCGTGCTCCAGCAGGAACAGGGCTGCGCCCGGGCGGTAGATCTGCTGGAACAGGCCAGGGAGATCGCCAGCGTTCTGGACGACGCAAACCTGCGGCTGTGGACCTGCTTTGTGCTGGTACTGACCTACCGGCAGGACACCCGGTATGCCGGCGGCCTGACTGCGGTGCTGGACGAGGCTATGGTGCTGGTACAGCGGCCCGAGGTACAAAAACCCCTGAAAATGTGCTTTTATCAAACGGTGGCGTTCCTTTATTTTGTGGAAGGCGGCCGCTACGGCGAAGCCTGCGCATGCTGTGAACAGGCGGCCCGCATTGCCGACGCCATCGGCGCCGTCAGCTACAGCGTCTATATCAACATGAACCATGCCTACGCCCTGGACTGCCTGGGCCGGTTCTCCCAGGCGGAACAGGTCATTCTGGAGACCGCCCGGCGCTGCGGCAGTGTCCTCAGCGTCCGAAATGAACACCTGTGGGCGTATTATCTGATAGGGCAGAGCTACCACTACTTCATGAAGGGGGACTGGGGACTGGCCCTGGAGACGGCGGAGAAGGCCGCCACCTATGCCACCCGGTCCGGCAGCGCGTCCTATATGGCCCGGAGTCAGCTGGTTCTGGGCAATATTCTGGCAGACCACGGTGATCTGGACCAGGCGGAGGAGGCGGCCCGCCGCTGTCTGGAGATCTGTCGGGAGCGGGAAAAATATCGGTTCTACATCCTCTCCGCCCAATTCCTCCAAGCCCTCATCCTCTCCCGCCGGAACAAGCGCGAGGAGTTCGGAGCCGCCATGGCCCGTCTGGCCGCCGGAAGCCGGGCGGCGGGCATCTACCATTACAATTTCACCAAGCCCTCCTCCATCTGCCGGGTCGTCCGGGAGTACCACTCCCAGGAGCGGGACAAGCGGTTCTTTGCCCAGATAGAAGCCTATAACGATTTGGAGCTTCGCCCGGCGGAGACCCCCATCCTGGCGGAGGCAAAACCGGACACCCCCCTGGAGATCCGCCTGCTGGGCCCTCTTCAGGTTCTCTCCGGCGGACGGGAGCTGTCCCCCTGCTCCTCCGCCCGGGCGGGACTGCTCCTGCGCCTGCTGGCGCTGGACGGCGGCGCGGTCAGTGTTCACAAGCTCCTGGAGGCCGTCTGGCCGGAGTGGGAGGAGAAAGCCGCCACAAACAGCTTTTACTTCACGCTCCACCAGCTGCGGACATACCTGACCCGGAAGGACGCCGTCATCTACCGCCGGGGACAGTGCTCCCTGAACCCGGACCTGGTGACGGTGGATACCGCCCTTTTCCACAAGCTGACGAAAAACGCGCGGGCGTATTTGAAGGCCGGGGATCTCTACGCCGCCCGGCGGTATTATGACCAAGCCCTGCTACTGTGCCGGGGGCCGGTGCTGGACGGGGACGATCTGATGGGAAACGCCCAGCTTCAACAGGAGGATATGGAGCGGATGGTCCACGCCGTCATGCGGGAATACGGCGCGGTCTGCCTGCGCCAACAGCGGCCGGACAAGGCCAAACAGGTGCTGGCCCGAGCTATGTCCAGTCCCTTTGCCGACGAGGGCACCGTCCGGCTGTTCATCCGGGCCCAGTATCTCATTGGCGACAAGCGGGGGGCCCTGTCCACTTACGAGCGGCTATGCCGCCAGCTCCAGGAGGATCTGGGGGTAGAGCCCCATCGGCGGACGCATGAGCTGGCGGATCGCATCCGCCTCAATCAAGAACTAACGGATTTGTCCGAGGAGTGAACAAAACGCCCCGCCCCCAGAGGGGCAGGGCGTTTGTTTGCATTATCCAAATTGGGAATGCTCAGGCCTTTTGAGCCCGGGAAAGCTGAACGGAAGGCGCGGCATTCGACAGGATATCCACCACGTAGTTTGGGGCCGCGATGAGATAATGTATGTCCCCTTCCCGGCCGCACTGATCCTCAAAGGGACAGCCGCGGAGCTTGAAGAAGGTATTGCCCCGCATGTAGACCTCGTAATCCTCCGCCAGGCCGGCCAGGCGCTCCGCTGCCCGGGCGGCTTCCGTCACGCGGCAGGCGCCGACGCCCCTGGGGAAACGGATGACGAATTGAAACACCTCGTTGGATACCACGGCCTCCAGCACATCTCCAGCAGCCGAGAGCGAAGCCAGAGAAAATCTGCCGAACATCTCCTTTTCTGGAAGCCAGCAATCTAAAGTAATCATCGATAAATCCTCCAATTCTCTTTGTGATTTCCAGGCCAGGGGCGCCTTCGTATGGGCAAGTTATTTTATAATTTTATTATACGTCTCCCCCTTTGCGTTTTCTTTGTATTTTCTTTGCAAATCCAATAAGTTTTTGAGAAACGCCTGTGGCTGTTTTTGCCGCACGGTCCCTGGAACATGCCGCCGCGTTGGGAGCGGCAGCGAACGGGTATAGGAGTCTTGCGTTTTCAGAGATGCGTTCGCCAGGTTGGTTCAGGCCAGACCTATCATATGGATTGAATCTTGTTTTCAGGCCGGCCTCACTTCACAAACTGGTCGATTGCCGCGGACAACTCCTGAAGGACCTGCTTGTCCCCGGTTTCAACGGCGTCCACGATGCAATGCTCGATATGATCCCGCAGAATCAGCTTTCCGATGTTATTGACGGCGGATCTCACCGCGGCAATCTGGATAAGGACCTCGCTGCAGTCGCGCCCCTCCTCCACCATGGTTTTGATGCTTTCCAGATGGCCGATGGCACGGGAGAGCCGGTGTATGACCTTTTGTGTTTCCGTGTGATGATGTTCATGATGTTCCATATGGCAGCTCCTCCTCATATCCTCCCCTGGAGGTTATGAGGAGGATATCATATCTGCAGGCATTTTACAAGAGTGCGTTGGATTTCAGGAGGCGGCGGAAATATTCGCGCGGAAATAAGATTGTCTTTCAGATGGAAATGTGATACCATTCTATCTGATTTATATAACCAAAGGAGTTTCGTATGGACATGACTGCTTTGCGGGCCAAGCTGGATGAAGCCCACTATATTTATGACGACGAGTTGGTCACCACGCTCTGGGTAGCGCTGAAGCTGGGGCGGCCTTTGCTGATCGAGGGGGCGGCCGGCGTGGGCAAGACGGAGATCGCCAAGGTCATGGCCTCCGCTCTGAACCGGGAGCTTGTCCGCCTCCAGTGCTATGAGGGCCTGGACGAGAGCAAGGCGCTGTACGAGTGGAACTATCAAAAGCAGCTGCTGAGCATCCAAGTGCAGATGAATCGCCAGGATGTGGATGAGCTGACCCGCTCGCTGTTCAGCGACGACTATCTGCTCCAGCGCCCCCTTCTCCGATCCATCCGCTCCGAGGAGCCGGTTGTGCTGCTCATTGATGAGATTGACAAATCGGACGAGGAATTCGAGGCGTTTTTGCTGGAGCTGCTCAGTGAAATGCAGGTCTCCATCCCCGAGGTGGGCGTGGTGCGGGCCAAGACCATTCCCTTTGTGGTGCTCACCTCCAACCGCGCCCGCCCCCTCAGTGAGGCGCTTCGGCGGCGGTGCGCCTATCTCTATATCCAGTATCCCGATCTGGACAAGGAGATGGCCATCATCCGCGCCAAGCTGCCCAACGTGAATGAGCATCTGGCTGTCCAGGCGGCCCAGGCTGTCCACAGGCTGCGGGAGGCGGACGAGATTCTGAAAAAGCCCTCCATTGCCGAGACGCTGGACTGGGTCTCCGCCCTGGAGGCCCTGGGCGTCAGCGATCTGACGCCGGAGAACGCCCGGCAGACCCTGGGCTTTGTCCTCAAAAGCAGCGAGGACCTGGAGGCGGCCGGCGCGGTCCTCTCCGGGCAGCCCCCGGAGGGCGGACATGGCCATTGCGGCCGCTGTGAGCAGGGACAGGCATGAGCGGCGGCGTTTATCTGGAGAAGCTGGCGGAGTTCTCGGCACTGCTGCGGCAGGAGGGTCTAAGCGTCGGGATTCAGGAGACGGCGGACGCCGCCCTGATTCTCTCCTGCCTGGACCTGACGGACCGGGACACGGTCCGTGGGGCCCTCCAGGCCGTCTACGCCAAAGGGCGGGAGGAGCAGGCCGTATTTCGGCGGGCATTCGACGGCTTCTTCGTCAGCGTGGAACAGCGGGAGGCCCTGCGCCGCAGGCACGAGGCGGAGGCCCGCGAGCTGGCGCGGCGCAGGGCCCAGGCGGAGCAGGAGCTGCGGATAAACGGCAGGCCCATGGACCTGAGGGAGGACCTCCGGGAGGTCTATGTCCGCATGGGCGAGGAAAAGCGGGAGCAGCTGCGGCAGCTGCTGGAGCGAAGCCAAGGGCTCCTGGGCCGCAGCCCGGAAAAGCTCGCCGGCAATTTTGTCCGCTCCGTGTTCACACGGTTTCTCCTGGAACAGCAGATGGCGCTGGAGGATGCGGCCGTGGGCGTGGAGGCGGCGGATCCGGATCTGGCCCTGCTCTACCGGGATATTTCCAGGTTCCGGGAGGCGGATATCCCCCGTGCCGCAGCCCTCATCACGTCCATCTCCCGCCAGCTGGACGCCGAGCTCAGCCGCCGGAAGCAGGGGCGGAGCCACAGCGGCAAGCTGAACTTCAGGCGCACCATCCGCAAGGGATTGGAGACCGGCGGAAGCTTTTACCGCCTCTCCTGGAAGCGCGGACGGCGGACCAGGCGGCGCCTCGTGCTGCTGTGCGACGTGTCGGGCTCCATGCTTCAATTCTCCGAGTTCGCCCTGCGGTTCCTGAAATCCATGAGCGAGGTGTCCGAGGCCTCTGAGATCTACCTCTTCTCCGAGGAGGTACGCCTGGTGGACCCCTTCGCCCTGCAAAACATGGACGCGTTCCGGGATTATGTGCGCTCTTCCGGGCTGTTTGGCCGGGGCACAGACCTGGGCTCCGCCCTGGAGCATCTGTGCCGCCAGCCTCCCGCCGCGCTGGGCAGCTCCACAACGCTGATCATTCTCTCCGACACCAAGACCATCAATATTCCCCGGGCCGCCCAGGCCCTGATGAAAGCCAGGCGGCAGGCCGGGAAGGTCCTCTGGATCAACCCGATTCCGGAGCGGAAATGGCCCTATATACGCAGTATCCAGACCTTATCCGCGCTGTGCCAAATGGTTCCGTGCAGTACCCTGGACGAGCTGGCCAGGGCGTGCCGGAAGATGATGAAACAGGTTATGTAACGCTCCGCTTGATATTGACATCAACGGACCCGCGTAGTAAAATTATTGTGGCAAATCCATAAAGGCTCATGATAGAGGAAGGTGAGAGTTTGGAAAATTATACGAAATACAGGCTCAAATCATCTGAGGAGCTCAGCCAGGCGCTGGCCGGCACGGATCATATCTTTGTCGTCGTCTGCAACAAATGCTTTCAGGAATTTACGATGGCGGACGAGCCGGAATGCGGCGAGTTTACGGCCCTTGCGGAGGCCCGGGGCAAAACCGTCACCGGCGCGGTCCGGGTCGATTTTCTGTGCAACAAGACCCAGACGCTCCGTAAGCTCCGGGACGCCGTTCCCCCGGGGACCGAGAGCGTGTTCGTCATCTCCTGCGGCCTGGGCATCCAGACCGTGGCCGATATGGTGCAGCTTCCGGTGTTTGCCGCCGCCGACACCATCTCCCGCCGGGGCCAGCACGGCATGGCCCTCACCCCAAAGGCCTGCGACGCCTGTGCCCAGTGCTACCTGAATGTCACGGGCGGCATCTGCCCGGTCGTCGACTGCTCCAAGAGCCTGCTGAACGGCCAATGCGGCGGCGCGAAGGACGGCAAATGCGAGGTCGACCCCTCGAAGGACTGCGCCTGGGAGAAGATCCAGCAGCGGCTGGAAAAGCTGGGCCGGCTGGAGGAGTTCCGGAGCCGGCCCGTCCAGCTGAGGGACTACTCCAAGGTCCATTCCAAGCTCATCAGCGAATACGTGCGCGCCATCCGGGAGAAGCGGCTGGACGGGTTTTACGGCGGCGTCCACCCTGTCGAGCACAAGGAGCTGAGCGAGCACGCGGACCTCGTCCGCTTCCCGGAGCCCGATGTGGTGGTGATCCCGCTGTCCATGCACGCCGGCAAGCCCGCCGAGCCGCTGGTGAAGGCGGGAGACCATGTCCGGGTCGGGCAGAAGATCGGCGAACAGGCGGGCTTCATCAGCGCGCCGGTCCACGCCAGTGTCAGCGGCACGGTCCTGGCGGTGGAGCCGCGCCGCCACCCCGTGCTGGGGCCCGGCGTCCTCTCCGTGGTCATCCAAAACGACAAGCTGGGCACGCTGGACGAATCGGTCCGGCCCTACGGCGATATCGAAGCGCTCTCCCCGGAGGAAATCGTCGAGATTGTAAAGGACAAGGGCATCGTGGGCATGGGAGGCGCGGGCTTCCCCGCGTATGTGAAGCTCCAGCCTGGCAAGCCCATCGACGCGGTGCTGCTGAACGGCTGCGAATGCGAGCCCATGCTCACCGCGGATCACAAGGTGCTGCTCCACTACGCCGACGATGTGGTCTACGGGCTGCGGGCCGTCATGAAAGCCGTGGGCGCGCCCCGGGGCGTCATCGTCATCGAGGACAACAAGCCGGACGCCGTCGCCCTGCTGCGGGAAAAGACGGCGGCCTATGAGAACATAGAGGTCAAGGCGGTCCGGGTGAAATATCCCCAGGGCGCGGAAAAAATGCTCATCAAGCGGGTTCTGGGCCGTTCAGTGCCCAGCGGCGGCCTGCCCGCCGACGCCGGGGCCGTGGTGAGCAACGTCAGCTCCGCCAAGGCCATCGCGGACGCGATCCGGACCGGGATGCCGCTGATCGAGCGGGTGGTGTGCGTCACCGGCGAGCGGGTCCGGACCCCCGGCAACTACATCGTCAAGGTCGGCACCTCTTTCCAGCAGATTCTGGACTTCTGCGGCGGCGTCCCGGGCGAAGGCGTGACCGTCAAGATGGGCGGGCCTATGATGGGCGTACCCCAGACGGAGCTGGATGTCCCCGTCGTCAAATCCGCCAACGGCATCATCGCCTGTGAGACCGACCAAACCGCCGCCGTGGAATGCATCAAATGCGGCCGCTGCGCGGATGTGTGCCCCATGGAGCTGACGCCGCTGTACTTCCCCAAGTACCTGGAGGCAGGCAACCTCCAGGGCCTCAAGGAGCAAAACATCATGGACTGCATGGAGTGCCGCTGCTGCGAGTATATCTGCTCGTCCAAAATCCCGCTGGTCACGAAGATCCGGGAGGGCAAGGCGGCTGTAAGGGGGATGAAGTGATATGCTGATGACCAAGCTGAAACCCAAGGAGGAACTCCAGTCCCTGCTGCCTGAAAAGGTCTTTATTTTACAGTGTCACGGCTGCGGCGAGGTCTCCTTCCCTGAGCGGGAGGCCGATGAGCTGACCCGCGAGCTTCTGGACGCGGGCCGGGCCACCGGCGTGCTCACGACGGATTACATCTGCAATCCGGAAAACCTGTCTCTGCGCCTGGAGCGGCGGAAGGCCATGATCGACGAGGCGGAGGGGGTGCTGGTGCTCTCCTGCGGCGTGGGCGTGCAGACGGTATCCGGGGCGCTGGACGGAAAGTCCGTCTACGCCGGCTGCGACACCGTCCGGCTGCCCGGCTTCCAGGGCGTGACGCCGCTGGAGTATGATTGCGGCCAGTGCGGCCAGTGCTATCTGAGCCTCACAGGCGGCATCTGCCCCATCACCGCCTGCTCCAAAAGCCTGGTCAACGGCCAGTGCGGCGGCGCCAAAAACGGCAGGTGCGAGGTAGACCCTGACATGGAGTGCGGCTGGGAGCGCATCCTGCGCCGTCTGGAGGCCGTGGGGCGTCTTGACGTCCTCAAGTGCCCGACGCAGATCCGAAATTTCGCGGCCGACGCGGACGCGTCCCGCTGATGAAGGGGAGAAAAAGACAGTGAAGATTACGGAATTATTCGATCGCGGCGAATTTGTGGTATCGGCGGAGGTCGGCCCGCCCAAGGGCTTCCATATCGACGGCCTGATTGAGGGAGCCAAGGCGCATCTTGGCGGCATCACGGCGGTCAACGTCACGGACAACCAGTCCTCCGTCATGCGCCTGGGCAGCCTGGCCACCTGCAAGGCGCTGCTGGACGCCGGTCTGACGCCGATCTATCAGCTGACCTGCCGGGATCGGAACAGGATCGCGCTCCAGTCCGACATTTTGAGCGCGGCCATGTTCGGCATTGAAAATATCCTGTGCCTCACCGGCGACCATACCCGTCTGGGCGACCACCCCGGCGCGAAGCCCGTGTTTGACCTGGATTCCGTCTCGTTGCTGCATACTGTGTGCCGGCTGGAATCCGGCGTGGATCTGGGCGGAAACCCGCTGGTGGGCGAGCCCCCGAAATTCGCCAAGGGCGCGGTGGTGTCCCCCTGCAGCGATTCCGTGGACGCCCAGCTGGCAAAGATGGAGCGGAAGGTGCTGGCGGGCTGCGAGTTCTTCCAGACACAGGCCGTGTTCGAGCCGGAGAAGTTCATCGCGTTCATGGAGCGGGCCAAGCAGTTTGGAAAGCCGGTGCAGCTGGGCGTCATCATTCCCAAGGGCGCGGCCATGTGCCGGTACATGAACAACAATGTGGCGGGCGTCCATGTGCCCGACGAAATGCTCAATGAACTGGCGGCGGACAAGGAGCGGGCCAAGGCGGGAATCACCGGCGTGGAGATCGCCGCCCGTGTCATCCGGGAGTGCCGCCCCTACTGCCAGGGCGTCCACATCATGGCTCTGGGCTGGGAAGCCAAGGTCCCCGCACTGCTGGAGCAGGCGGGCATATAAATCTGCCGGCGACGATACATACAAAAGACCTCCCTTTGCTTTCGCAAAGGGAGGTTCTTTCACTATGTCAGCTCTGCGGACACCGATACGCCGCTTCTTCGGTAAAAACCGCGTCCATGGGCCTGTCCCAGGCCTCCGCCGGAACCGCGTCCGTCTTCTGCGCCTCGAAGGCAACCGCCGCGATATCCGCGTCTGGACAGCGTTCCAGAAAACGGTCGTAAAAGCCCGCGCCCATGCCCATACGGCGGCAGCCCTCGTCAAAGACCGTGCAGGGGCACAGCACCAGGTCGATCTCCTCCGGCGCGATCACCTGGGATTTTTCCGGCACCGGCTCCTGGATACCGGCGTAGCCGGTTTCCCAGGAATCCGCTCCCTGGGGCAGCAGGGCGATCATCTCCGTACCGCTGACGCACCGGGGATAGACGAAGCGCTTTCCCCGCGCCTCCGGGGAGGTTTCAAGCCCATCCAGGCGCACCTCGCCCCGCGTGGCCCGGTAGAGCATGACCGTTTTGGCGCTTTGAAATTCCGGTGACTGAATAACCCTTTGTATAATCCGCTCCGATTTCTCCCGGCGGTCCTCGGCGGACAGGCTGTCCCGGGCCCGGATCTTTGCCTCGCGGAGCCACCGGCGCAGGGCGGGCGCGAAGGCCGTCCGCACCGCTCCGGCCAGATACAGGGAGCCGAAGGCAATCACCACGCCGTCCTCTCCGGCGGCGGTCAGGGCCGCGCGGATTCCGGCGGGAATGTCGGCGCAGGCCTGTGCCCTCGCGCCCTGCTCTGTCAGGTAGTCGGCCAGCGCCTGGGCGGGCAGGGCCCGGTCGCTGACGGGCGTCAGACACACAAATTCCTGGGCGCAGGGCATCATGAGCTCCATCATCCGGGGATAATTCTTGTCCGCCAGAACGCCGCAGAGAGATACGATCCGCCTGCCGCGGAGAAGCTCGCCGACGCTGTTCATCAGCGCCTCGGCGCACTGGGGGTTGTGTCCGCCGTCGAGAATGAATAGCGGCTCCCGGCTGAGGATCTCCAGTCGGGCGGGCCACTTCACCTCCCGCAGGCCGGCCCTGACGGCCTCCTCCGGGATGCGCCAGCCCCGCTCCCGGAGGGCTTCCACCGTCTCCAGGACCACCGCCGCGTTGCGGACCTGATGGGGCCCCAGCAGGGAGAGCTGGTACTCCCCTCCCCGCCAGGAAAAGACCTGTCCGTTTAAATCCTGACGGACCGTCTTCACGGGAAAGCGCCCCGCGCAGGTCAGGGGAACATGGTTCTGAGCGCAGACCGAGCGGATCACGGCGGTGACCTCCGGCGCGCCGTCGTAGCAGACGCAGGAGCAGCCGGGCTTGATGATGCCCGCCTTGGTGGCCGCGATCTCTTCCAGCGTGTCTCCCAGATATTCCGTGTGCTCCAGGCCGATGTTGGTAATGACGGCGGCCTCCGGCGCTTCGATCACGTTGGTGCTGTCCAGCGCGCCGCCCATACCCACCTCCAGCACCACAATGTCACAGCGCCGCTGGAGGAAGTATTCCATGGCGATGGCGGTCACCAGCTCAAACTGGCTGGGATGATCCTCCATCCCGTCGGCCTCCCGGCGGACGCGCTCCGTGATGGCGGCCAGGTCCTGGCCGGGGATGTTCTCTCCGTTCACCTGCATCCGTTCGCAGAAATCCTGAATGTAAGGGGAGATATACAGCCCCACCCGGTAGCCCGCCCGGCGGAGGATGGCGTCCAGCATGGCGCAGGTGCTGCCTTTGCCGTTGCTGCCGGCCACATGGACAAATTTCAGTTTCTTCTGGGGGTCGCCCAGCTTCCGGAGCAGCTCCTGCGTGCGCCCCAGACCCAGCCGGGTGGTGCTCCAGCCCTGGCTTTCGATGTAAGCAATCGCTTCTTGCTTTGTCGTAATCGGTCCCTCCTCTTATGTCGTCCGGCCCCACTGGCGCCGGACAGCCGTGGTGCTGCGGGTCAGGGCGGTTATGCTGAGCAGCTCCACCCCGGTCAGGATCGCGCTTTGAATCACCCGCGTCCCCAAGAGAACGACGTAGGGGGAGCTGTACAAAACGGAAATCCAAAACGAGGTGAGCAGCAGACTCACGCCGAACTGGTTCAGCAGCACCGCCGTCACAATACGGGGCAGCGTCTGCTCCTTGTGGAGCAGCAGGCCGAAGATGACGCCCGTCAGCGCGCAGGACAGGGTAAAGCCGGGGAAATAGGGCCCAATGGGGAACAGAACCGCTCCCAGAAAATCGCCCAGAGCGCCCACCGCCGCCGCCGGGACCGGCCCATAGGCCCAGGCCGCGATGAATACCGGCACAAAGGCAAAGCCAATCTTGATGTTCCAGGCATTGATGGACAGGAATCGGGACAGGACGATGTGCATGGCCGTCAAAAGGCCGATGGTGACTACAAGCTTTGTTTGAATTTTACGCATAAAAAGAACTCCTTTCATGGCAGATCTGCCACAAAAAGAGTTCTTTTACTCCCCCGTGGCAGCGGAAGCGGGTACGGCACCGCGGATCGCTCCTTCGTTTACAGGCAACCTCCCATCCTGTAACACTTAACGCGCCGTCCCTACTCTGACAAGGAAACGTATGAATTTGTGCTTCTATTTCTGCGCCTTTTCAGCCGCCTCGATCACATGCTTTGCCAAGACGGCGGTGGTGACGGCGCCCACTCCCCCGGGCACCGGGGTAATGGCGGACACGACAGGTTCCACCTCATCGAATTTTACATCGCCGCAGAGCTTGCCGTTTTCGTCCACGTTGATGCCCACGTCCACCACCACCTGGCCCGGCGCGGCGAAGGCCTTGTCCACGACCCCGGCCTTGCCCGCGGCGGCGACGATAATCTCCGCCTCCCGGCATACGCCGGGCATATCCACGGTACGGGTGTGGCACATGGTGACCGTGGCGTTTTTCTGCTGGAGCATCATGGAAACAGGCTTCCCGATCACGAGGCTGCGGCCGATGACCACGGCCCGCTTGCCCGTGAGGGCGATGCCGTAGTGGTCCAGCAGCTCGATGCAGGCCTGGGCCGTGCAGGGGGGAAAGCCCGCGCCCTTTCCGGTGAACACCGCCGCCAGCGACCCGGCGGTCATGCAGTCCACATCCTTCTCCGGGGCCAGCAGAGCGCAGGCGGCCTCCTCCATCTCTTTGTCCGGCAGGGGCCGGAATATCAGGCAGCCGTGGACGGAGCTGTCGCTGTTGATCTCCCGGATGGTATCGAGAAGCTGCTCCTTCGTACAGCCCTCGGGGAGCAGGAAGCGCTTGACCGCGATGCCGATTTTGTCGCAGCGCTTCATGGCGCCGGTCTCATAGGATATGTCGTCCGGGCGCTCGCCCACCCGCAGGATCGCCAGCGTGGGAACGCTTCCGGCCTGCTTGAGCTTTTCGGCTCTTGCAATCAGCTCCTCGCTGAGCGCGGCGGCCACAGGCGCGCCTTTCAGAATCTCCGCCATCAGCAAAACCTCCCGTATACGTCCTGATAAACCTTTTCCGCGACGGGCCAGTATTTCGCCATCTGCGCGTCCACATGGGCGTTTATTTTTTCGGCGTACTCCCGGTCCTTCATGGACTTGGTGTTTACCTTCACATTGACCGCCGCGCCGTACATGGCGCTCCAGCAGAATACCACGCCGGTGGCGGCGTCGGAGATGGCCAGTACGCTGCCCTTCGCCGCGAACTCCCGCTGGAGCTCAATGGCCTCGCAGCAGAGGTCCAGGCTCTCCAGCGGCGCGGCGGCGGCGTCCCGGAGGCACTTTTCCATCACCTCGTCCCGGGTGGGATCGTCCTTGGGGATGCCATAGGCGCGGCTGAGGGGCTCAAAGGCCTCGGCGTCCTTGTTCACGCAGGAGAGCAGTCTGACCCGAAGCTCCTGGGCCCGGGCCATCAGGGCCCTGACGTCCTCTTCCACGTCCGCGTACTTCTTTTTTCCCACGGTAAGCTCGCCCACCATGTCGCCCAGGGCGATGCCGATGGCGCCCACCAGGGCGCTGGCCCCGCCGCCGCCGGGGATGGCTGCCTTGGAGGCCAGGGCCTCGGTAAATTCCGTTACGCTTTTGTTCAGCATAAATCTACCTCATCAGAACAGACCCGAGATCTTGCCGTCCTCGTCCACGTCGATTCTCTCAGCGGCGGGGCTCTTGGGCAGGCCGGGCATGGTCATGATATCGCCGGTCAGCGCCACGATGAAGCCCGCCCCGGCGGAAACCTTCAGGTTGCGCACCGTGACGGTGAAGCCCCGGGGCGCTCCCAGCAGGGCGGGATCGTCGGAGAAGGAGTACTGCGTCTTTGCCATGCAGATGGGCATACCGGCAAAGCCCAGCTCCGTGAGCTTCTTGGCCTGTTTTTTCGCGTTGTCGGTCAGCTGTACGCCGTCGGCGTGGTAAACGCGCTTACAGATGGCGTCCAGCTTCTCCTCGATGGAGCTCTCCAGCTCATAGGACTGGCGGAAGCTGCCGGGCTGCTCGCACAGGCGGACCACTTCCTCGGCGAGGGCCACGCCGCCTTCGCCGCCCTTGGCCCAAACCTCGCTGAGGGCCACGTTGGCGCCCAGCTCCTTGCACTTGGCTTCCACGAGATCCAGCTCCGCCTTCGTATCGGTGGGGAAGGCGTTGATCGCCACCACGCAGGGCAGGCCGAACACCTCTTTGATGTTCTCCACATGCTGCAGCAGATTGGGCAGGCCCTTTTCCAGCGCCTCCAGGTTTTCGTGGTTTAGGTCGGCCTTCGCCACGCCGCCGTGATACTTCAGCGCGCGCACCGTGGCCACGACCACCACCGCCGACGGGGTCAGCCCCGCCATGCGGCACTTGATATCCAGGAATTTCTCCGCGCCCAGGTCGGCGGCGAAGCCCGCCTCGGTGACGGTGTAGTCCCCCAGCTTCAGGGCCATGCGGGTGGCGGTGACGGAGTTGCAGCCGTGGGCGATGTTGGCGAAGGGTCCGCCGTGGATGAACGCGGGGGTGCCCTCCAAGGTCTGGACCAGGTTGGGCTTGAGGGCGTCCTTCAGCAGTGCCGTCATCGCGCCCTCGGCCTTCAGGTCGTGGGCGGTGACAGGCTTCCCGTCATAGGTATAGCCCACGATGATGCGGCCCAGGCGGGCCTTCAGGTCGGGGATGTCGGAGGCCAGGCACAGGACCGCCATGACCTCGGAGGCCACGGTGATGTCAAAGCCGTCCTCTCTCGGCACGCCCTGCATCCGTCCGCCCAGGCCGTCCACCACGTTTCGCAGCTGCCGGTCATTCATGTCCACGCAGCGCTTCCAGGTGATCTGTTTTACGTCGATTCCCAGGGCGTTGCCCTGCTGGATATGGTTGTCCAGCATCGCCGCCAGCAGGTTGTTAGCCGCTCCGATGGCATGGAAGTCGCCGGTGAAGTGCAGGTTGATGTCCTCCATGGGAACTACCTGAGCATAGCCGCCGCCGGCGGCGCCACCCTTGATGCCGAACACGGGGCCCAAAGAGGGCTCGCGCAGGGCGACAATGACGTTTTTGCCGATTTTCTTCAGGCCGTCCGCCAAGCCCACGGAGGTCGTGGTCTTGCCCTCCCCGGCGGGAGTGGGGGTGATGGCGGTGACCAGGATCAGCTTGCCGTCCGGCTTGTCCGCCAGGTCTTTGAGCATACGGTAATCCACCTTGGCCTTGTAGTTGCCGTACTGCTCCAGGTACTTTTCATCCACGCCGGCCGCAGCCGCGATCTCGCGGATGTGCTTCGGGGTGCATTCCTGGGCAATCTCAATATCGGATTTGACTTCCATATAGCGGTACCTCCCTGCATTTTGTAGTGAGTGCATTATAGCATGTTCGATAGATTCGGACAAGGTACTATGTAAAAAATTCCACAGAATTTTCGCGGCATGGACTGTGGCTATTGACAGAACCGCCATAAGAGTGAGATAATACCAAGATAGAACTTGTAAAAGAGGTGAGATTTCGTGCACGATCACGATCATGAGCACCATCATGAGCACCATGACCACGCGCCGGGCGCCACGCCCAGGGAGGAGCTGGTGGCGATGCTGCGCTATATGGCGGGGCACAACGCCGCTCACACCAAGGAACTGGCGGAGCTTGCCGGGCAGCTGGAGACAGCCGGCGAGCACGAGCAGTATCAGCAGGTGATGCAGGCGGTGGAGGAATACCGGCAGGCGAACGCGCGATTGCAGGGCGTTCTGGAAAAGCTGGAGTGAAGGAGGGACGGCCAATGTGTCTTTCAACCATCTACCGCGGCAGCGTGGAGCAGGACAACCTGCTGATGAAAAACGTCAGGATGATCTCGTGCCGGGACGGTAAGATCGTGCTGACGGATCTGATGGAGCGGGAGCTGTCCATTAAGGGCGAACTGGACATGGCGGACCTGGTGAACGGGGTGGCCGTGATCCGCGAGACAAACCGGCAAGGCGGAGACGGCCAATGAAAACCTATGAGGTGGTGCGGGAGATCCCCAATTCCTGCAGGAACAACCAGATGCGCGACGTGTTTTTCCAGGAGATCTCCTGCGACGATCCCGAGCAGTACGTCCGCGGCCTGTTTGCCGGCCAGCAGTGCGAGTTTGACGTACAGCGCCAGGAGAATGGGGACGCCACGATCTTCGTCAGGACCGGCGATATCTGCCAGAAGTTTCTGTTCACCCTGATAGACGGCTGAACGTTTCTAACATAGGGAGGAATCAAAGTGACCCATACCATTGCAATCGCCGGAAAAGGCGGCGTCGGAAAAACCACGATCTGCGGCATGCTGGTGGATTATTTGTGCCGCAGCGGAAAAACGCCGATCCTCGTGGTGGACGCCGACGCCAATTCCAATTTGAATGAAGTCCTGGGCGTGGAGGTGGAAACCACGCTGGGCGATATCCGCGAGGAGATGGCCCAGGCGGAAAAGCGGGGCGACACGATCCCCGGCGGCATGACCAAGGCGGACTACGCCGAGTTCCGCTTCGGCTCGGCGCTGATCGAGGAGGACGACTTCGACATGCTGGTGATGGGCCGCACCCAGGGAAAGGGCTGTTACTGCTTTGTCAACGGCATCCTCCAGACGCAGCTGGAAAAATACGCGGGGCACTACCGCTATATGGTCATCGACAACGAGGCCGGCATGGAGTACATCGCCCGGGGCACGCTTCCCCACATCGACACGCTGCTGCTGGTCTCCGACTGCTCCCGCCGGGGCGTCCAGGCGGTGGGGCGGATCGCGGAAATGGTCAAGGACCTGGGCCTCTCCCCCGGGCAGACGAAGCTGATTGTCAACCGGGCGCCGGAGGGAACGCTCACCGCCGGCGTCGCGGAGGAGATCGAAAAGCACGGACTGGAGCTCGCCGGGGTGCTGCCCCAGGACCAGGCGGTGTATGAGGCCGACTGCGACGGAAAACCAAGCGCCTACGTTTCGGACAGCACGCCGGTCAAGCAGGCCCTGGCCGGAATTATAAAGGAACTGAACCTGTAATCAAATGATTTGAGGGGGAAAGACATATGCCATTTGCAGCAAAAACACAGGCGTATAACGCCAAAATCAACGCGGTCGTTCTGGGAACCGGCAACAAGGCGGTCCAGATCGGCGGAAACAACGTGCTGCCGTTTTACAGCTTCGACGCGCCCATTGAAAACCCGCCGAAAATCGGCGTGGAGATCACCGACGGGGCGCTGGAGGAGTACACGCAGCCGAAGCTGAAGGCCTTCTACGACGGCTGCGCCAGCCTGGAGGAGATGGCTGTGCGGGCCCAGAGCATCCCCGGCGTGTCCTTTGTGGCGCTGCACCTGAAGAGCGCCGATCCCAACGGCAAAAATGTATCCGTGGAGGAGTGCGCGGCCCTGGCCGAGTCCGTCGCCGCCAAGGTGGAGCTGCCCCTGGTCATCATGGGCTGCAAGGACATCGAGAAGGACGCCGAGCTGTTCACGAAGATCTCTGAACGGCTGAGCGGGAAGAACATCCTCGTGCTGTCGGCCAGAGAGGAAAACTACAAGACCGTGGGCGCCTCGGCGGCCTTGGCCTACGGACAGAAGGTGGGCGCCGAGTCCGCGGTGGACATCAACCTGGCCAAGCAGCTCAACACCGTGATGACCCAGCTGGGCGTGAACCCCGCTTCCATCGTGATGCAGGCGGGCTCCGCCGCCGCCGGCTACGGCTTTGAGTACCTCGCCTCCACCCTGGAGCGCATCAAGCTGGCGGCTCTGGGACAGGCCGACGCGCAGCTTCAGATGCCGATCATGACGCCGGTCTCCCCGGAAACCTGGGGCGTGAAGGAATCGGTCATGCCGGAAGCCGAAATGCCCGAGTGGGGAGACGCGGAGGAGCGCGGCGTCGAGATGGAGATCACAACGGCCGCGGCATGCCTGGCCGGGGGTTCCGACGCGATCATCATGCGCCATCCGGATGCCATCAAGACGATTGCCCGGATGATTGACGAATTGGTCTGAGGAAGGAGGAACACACACCATGGCGGTTAAAGGTCTGGATATTTTCAAACTGTCTCCGAAGAAAAACTGCAAAGAGTGCGGCGTGCCCACCTGCATGGCGTTCTGCATGAAAGTGGCCCAGGGCGCGGTCCCCATCACAAAGTGCCCGTATATGTCCGACGAGGCCATTGCGCTGCTGTCCGAGGCCACGGCGCCTCCCATGAAGTCGCTGGAGGCCGCCGGCCATAAGCTGGGCGGCGAGACGGTTCTGTTCCGTCACGACAAGACGTTTGTCTCCCGCAACCTGTTCGCCGTCAGCGTCGGCGCCGGTATGGACGACGCGGCGCTGGATGCCAAGCTGGCTGAGATTCAGAAGGTGGACTATGAGCGCATCGGCGAGCGGGAATACGTGGAGTTCGTGTTCGTCCGGGACGAGGGCCAGGGCGCCGGCAAGCTGGTGAGCGCGGTGCAGAAAGCCGCCGCCACCGGCCGGGGCGTGATTGTGGATACCAAGGACCCGGAGGCGGTCAAGGCCGTTCTGGAGACAGGCAAGGATCTGATCATCAACGGCGCGGACGCCTCCAACTGGGAACCGATGAACGCGGCCGTCCAGGGCAAGGCCCTCCTGGGCGTGGGCGGCGGCAGCTTACAGGAAATCTATGACACGGTGGAGAAGCTGGAAAAAGCCGGCAACAAAAACCTTGTCATAGACGTGACCGCGGCCTCCATCAAGGAGACCTTTGCCAATGCGGTGCTGGCCCGCCGCTCGGCCATCAAGGACAGCGTGCGGACGCTGGGATATCCGTCCCTGGTGGACCTGACCAGGCTGGCGGGAGGAGACATCCACCTGCAGACGGCGCTGGCGGCCCTGTTTACGATGAAATACGGCTCCATCCTGGTCATGGAAGAGATGCACTACGCGGAGTCCCTGCCCCTGCACGGCCTGCGTCAGAACATCTACACCGACCCCCAGAAGCCCATGAAGGTGGAGCCGGGCATTTACCCCATCAACGGCGCCGGGCCGGACGACCCGTGCCTGCTGACGGTGGACTTCGCCCTCACCTACTTCCTGGTGTCCGGCGAGATCGAGCGCTCCAAGGTCCCCATCAACCTGCTGATCACCGACGCCTCCGGCATGTCCGTTCTGACGGCCTGGGCCGCGGGAAAGCTCTCCTCCAGCTCCATCAAGAAGTTCTTTGACGAGCAGCAGGTCGCGGACAAGATCCGGTCCCGCACTCTGGTGATCCCGGGCAAGGTGGCCGTGCTGAAGGGCGAGATTCAGGAGAAGCTGCCCGACTGGAACGTGGTCGTGGGCACCCGGGAGGCGGTGGAGATCGTCCGTTACCTGAAGGACGGCGAGCACGAGAAGGCGGCCGCCGCCGTGGCGGCGTCCAAAAAGCCCGCCGAGGCGAAAAAGGCCGAGGTCTCCCCGGACGCGCCCTTTGATTTCGACAAGATTGTCATTCCCGAGATCAAGGTCGTGGATATGGGCGTGCCATACCGCCAGCGCGATCCGGAGTCGAAGAAGTTCGTGGTCATCGGCGAGCGCATCCACTGCATCTCGCCGGTCATCCGCGAGGCGATGAATAAGATGGACCCGGAGCCCATTTTGAAGCGGGCGGCCGAGCAGATCCGCGCCGGCGCGACCTATCTGGACGTGAACATCGGCCCTGCGGAATCCAACGGCCCGGAGCTGATGACCTGGGCGGTCAGGCTGCTCCAGGAGAACTTCAACAACGTGCCCCTGGCGCTGGATACCGCCAACAAAGATCGGAAGAGCGTCGTGTAGGGAAAG